>CAZXCQ010000049.1:0-26771 GCA_964639275.1 uncultured Desulfobacteraceae bacterium
GCAAAGGATCGTCGATGTGTTAAAGGAAAATGGTTTTATCAAATAATTGTAACACTTTTGAAACCCGGGCAATGGGGATTGCGGACCCCCATTGCCCTCTCCAAGTGCCGATTTTGAAAAAAGTGAAATTGATGCCCGATGAGGCGTTTTTGGGTTGTCATTTGACAGCCTTTGGATATGATAGGACCGTCATAGAAAGGGGGATAAGAAGATGACAAAAGTGGGATTTATTGGTCTTGGCGCCATGGGAAGACCCATGGCAACAAATCTACTCAAAAAGGGGTACGCGTTAACTGTCTTTGATCTCATATTCCGTGAAGGTGACGAGGAATACTGGCGCCAGTTGGGTGGGGCCATAGGGGAATCGTCAAAAGATGTGGCCCGGGGTGCAGAGGCCATCATCACGGTTCTTCCGAGCTCTGAAAATGTGAGAGAAGCGGTTCTTGGGGCATCCGGTGTTATTCACGGCGTGGAAAAGGGGGCCGTTGTGATAGACATGAGTACCATAGATCCCATCACCACCAAGGAGGTCGGAGCAGCGCTCGAGGAGAAAGGTGTTGACATGATCGATGCGCCGGTCGCCAGGACCGTTAAGGCTGCGGAGCAAGGAACCCTTGCGATTTTTGTTGGCGGAAAGAAGGAGGTTTTCGAGAAGTGCAAGGATCTCCTGGGTGCCATGGGCTCGGACCTATTCTATATTGGTGGGCTGGGTACGGGTGAACTGGTCAAAATCATCAATAACCAGATCCTCGCCGGGACCGTGGCCCTCTTATCCGAGGCACTTGTCATGGGCGTCAAAGGCGGCGTGGCCGCAGATACCTTGCTGGAGGCCCTGGGAAACGGATCGGCCAACAGTTTCGCCCTCCAGAATCACATCAAGAATGCCGTAATGAAAGGAAAATTTGAAGAGGGGGTCTTTTCGGTCGAATATATGCTAAAGGACATAGGCTTTGCACTCAAGACCGGTGCCTCTCTGAATGTTCCCCTCTTCTTCACGGGGCTCACGGCACAGTTCTACCGGCAAGGGATTGCAGCAGGCGTGGGAAAGCAGTATCATCCTGCAGTGATCAGGCCCCTTGAAGAAATGATCGGGGTGGAAGTCAGATCTGGAAAGAGGTGATTTTGACGCGAGCGATGCCGGATCCTGGATGCTGGATAAATCAAAAAGTAACATCTCAAGAAGTAGCGGACTGGTTCCCGGATTCCCGCTTTCTCGAGAATCAAGAAAGGTAGTCCCAGAAAGCATTTGCCCCGATTTATTGTCAAGATACATCAGAAAAGACTTTTTGAATCCGGTATCCGGTGACCAGCATCCAGTATCGGCTCAATTTTGCACCAGGGACTGTCAGGAAAACCTGACGTCAATTTCATGAGTTATCTATTCAAAAAGCTTATCCCCCCTCCCCTCATAACGACCCTTAATAATGAGCGGCTTTAGATATTCGATCGTCTTTTCCATCCCATCGTCCCGGCTCATAACAACATCTTCATGCTCATAGCTCAGGACGTAGTCATAATTGACCAGCCTCATTTCAGTCAACACTCGCTTCCAGGGCACAGAACCCCACCCCGGGATTCTGAATCGGAACCCTCGATCGATTCGGCTCCATTTTCCCGTGGATTGAAGGCCTGAACGGCGCACATTGTGCTCCACGATTTCTCCATCTTTTGCGTGTGCATGATAAATCCTGTCACCAAGTTCTTGAACAAAAATGACAGGGTCGATCCCCTGAATAACTATATTAGCGGGATCAAAGTTAAAACCCCATTCTTTTCTTCCCCCCATCAATTCCACACTCTTTAGGGCCGTCTCCACGTTGTAAACATACTCGTTTGGGTGGGGTTCATGGGCAAACTTGACCCCCTCCTTTTCGAAAGTGTCCAGAATTTCACCCCACCGTTCCACAAAGTCTTTTGCCATCTCATCCCATCCCTCTGCGTAGGGCCAGGGAAACCACCGTGCAAAATTCTCGCAACCTATAAATCCGCACACCACCGGGACATCCAAGGCAGCCGCAGCCCTTGCGGTCTTTTTCATCCGCTCGATCCCAAATTTGATTTTCTCAGCAGTCGTTCCCTTGAAAAAGGCATCCGTATCTTTCGTGTGAGGACCCAGGACCAACTGGCCTTCGGTATGGTTGCTCAGGGCAGAAATGGTAAGGTTGTATTTTCTTACCAGGTCTTTGATCCTCTTGGCATGATTGCGAACAAGCACCTCGTCAACATCAATGTGTCCATTACCGGAGAAAGCCGGAAGCTCTACGGCCTCATATCCATTTTCGTTCATCTTCTTCAGAACTGATTCAAGGTCATGATCCATAAAGTTGGCGCTAAACATCCCTATTCTCATTTTTTTCCTCCCATGCCTGCCTAAAGTTCCACAGTAACCCAGCCTCGCTCTTTCTCCGAACGCTGCAAGGCATCTAAGACCAGCTGGACCTTTAGACCATCTTCAAAGGTCGCTCCCAAAGGCGCGACATCCAGATCATTTACAACGCAATTGACAAAATGGAAAATTGTATGGCAGTGATGATGTTCCCATCCCAGCATATGACCGGGCGGCCACCAGTGCTTGATAAAATCGTGCACGTCAGCCTCGGTAACCAGAATGGTCCGGAACCCCTGAACCTCCAAGGGATCATCCAGGGAAAAAAACTGTAAGAGGTTGTTTTGAGTCAGCTCGAACTGGATGGCCCCGCGGCTTCCATAAATCTCGACTTGCCATAGTGACTTTCTGCCGGTGGCAAACCGACTGGCTTCAATGCTCCCCAATGCTCCGTTATTAAACCGAAACATGCCCAACGATGCATCGTCTACTGTCACAGCACGCCTTTCCTCTCCTGCCTTTCCGGAAAGCCCGGAAACCGCCAGAGGAACCGGGCGCTCTTTGATAAAGGTCTCCGTCACACCACAAACCTGGGTGATCTCGAGGCCTGTGAGAAAGCGAGCCATATCGATGCTATGGGCATTGAGGTCCCCCAGGGCGCCCGAGCCGGCCGTTTCCTTATCCAAGCGCCATGCCAGAGGGAAATTGGGGTCCACCAGCCAGTCCTGGAGAAAGGCTGCACGGAAGTGGTAGATTTCCCCTATCTTGCCTTCTTGAATAAGACGTCTTCCCAGGAGTACGGCCGGGGAGAACCGATTACTAAAAGCGACCATACTCTTGATCCCGTCCCTTTTGACCTTGCTGGCGGTCTCCACCATTAGCCTCGCCTCATCTACATCCAGCGCGAGCGGTTTCTCAACGATAGTATGTTTCCCAGCCTCCAGAGCGGCAATACACGGTTCCTTATGGATGTTATTGGGCCCATTGTTATCAAGAAGTTGGATCTCCGGATCCGCTATTAAACTCTTCCAATCCGTGGTCCCATACTGGTAGCCAAATCTTTCGGCAGCCTCCTTTACCGCTTTTTCATTCCTACCACAGACTCCCTTCAAAACCGGGATGGCAGGAGGAGGGTAAAAAATGTATGGTAGTTTCTTGTATGCGTTTGTATGTGCCTTCCCCATAAAGGCATAGCCCAGCATTCCGATACCTATCTTCCTGGTTTCGCTCATTTCCCCTCCTCTCGCCGTCATCAATGAATATGCGTCTTTTCTTTGAGTTCTTACCCTATTCGAAAAGGAATGGCCTTTTCGGCTTAACCGCTCAACGGATTGGGCCGCATCTCCTGGATCTGGATATTTTACCATACTTTAAAGAATTTAACATCATGTAAAGCGAAAAGATGAATTAACTAGCGTTGGCGAGAGAAGCCGATCGAGAATATTAGGGCCATCTCAGGATCTCGCGCGGAACAATACAGGCTCTCTCACTGAACTATGTGACCTATAAACCAGGCCCTAACGGCGTTCAATGCAGGACCTTTACTAGAGCTCTTTTTCCTGCTATGCTTTTTTTCATCTTTTTTCCACCTGGGTGCCTCTGAAAGGACGTTAATCATTTTATGAATAAGGAGTCGGAAGATGAATTCAGAAGAAAGAATCAACTATGACGAGATTGAAATTGTTGGCGACGGCAGGGGAACCATGCAAGGGGATTACCTCCTCAATCAGGATCGGCCCATGGACCGGACCCGCTGGCTCCTGGAATGCTTTCCGGAGTGGGGCCGCTTTCTAAACCGCCAGATCCAAGAAACCACCGTAGAAGAGGGAACGTATGCCTTGTGGTGGACAGGCGGCATGGGTTTTGTGCTCAAATCTCCCGGAGGAGCCATCTTGTTGGTCGACAATTATGCCGGCCCGGCCCACTACACCGAATACGCCTATTGTGGTGTCTGCCGGACGAGCGGTTCGCCGAGCATTGACTGGCTGCGGCTCAATCCACAGGTTATCGATATATTTGGATTTGAAACCCTGGATGGCGTCTTTTGCAGCCATCAACACGCCGACCACACCGATATCTATACCCTCAAGGCGGCTACCCACACGAGCAGCTGCAATTTCTATGGGCCATTGTCGGCGGTGGAGCGTATGCGCAACTTCAAGGTCCCGGAGGGGCGGATCAAGCTGGTGCGACCCGGTGAAACCTACCAGGTAAAGGATGTGGAAATTGACATATTGCCCAACTACGACCGGATCGCGACGATGACAGGCGGTCCGGGAGTCAAGGTAAAACCCGGTGTGCGCCGTCCTTACGAGGATGTGGCGGTGACATTCTTCTTTAAGGTTGGCGGTCACAATCTCTGCCATCTGGCCGATAGCTTGTTTCAAAATGCCTATGTGACCTTTAATAAATACGACATCGATGTACTGACCTTTAATATCGGATATAATGCACCCGGCGGCACCGACAAAATGACACCCTATGATGCCGTGCGTCTGGGTGAGGCAGTCAATGCAAAGTTGCTTCTGCCCATGCACTGGGATAACTGGGGCAACACGCTGGTTGACCCTGAAGAGGTTGTCTGGATCGCAAGGCGCCATACGCCGGACAAAAAGATCGTGATCCCGCAATGGGGCGTAAAATGGGTTTATCCCACTGAGGCCGACATCGGGAAGATGAAGTATGATGATTGGCGGGAACGCTACCAAGCGGACCAGTCCTGGGAATACGGCGAACCTGCCATCGAGGCAGCAAAGGAACGCGGGGACTTTGTACCCTATTAGGCCGGGTTCCCGCTTGACATACAGGGGCGTTCTCCCTATATTCCGGCCCCAAGAAGGAAGCCCTTATTTCCCATTGCACCTGATGCTTCTTATATGGAGAACGAGCGGGTGTGACATAGATTTCATGAGGGGGAGCCATGTCTGACCTTGAGAAAATTACCGAGGCCCTCTTGAAGCTGGACGTCTCCGGAACCTCTGATTTGACCATGGGGGCCCTTGAAGATGGCGTACAAGCGATAGAGATTCTGAATCACGGGCTTTTGCCTGGGATAGAAATTATCGGCGAGAAGTTTCGTAGCGGAGAGATCTTTCTACCGGAGCTGATTCTTGCCGGAAGGGCCATGAAGGCGGCAATTTCCCATATAAAGCCGGCCTTTAAAAAGAAAGGGGTAACCATCCGAGGCACCGTTGCCATTGGGACGGTCCAGGATGACATCCATGACATCGGCAAGAATCTGGTCCTTATGATGCTCGAAGGCGAAGGCTGGGATGTGGTGGACCTGGGTGTCGATGTCGCCCCAGAGCAATTCTGTTCTTTTGTAAGGGAAAACAGCCTGGATATCCTTGGGCTGTCCGCACTCCTGACCACCACCATGCCAAGGCTAAAGGAGACCATCGATGCCCTTAAGACGGCGGGGTTGAGAGAAAAGGTCAAGATCATGGTCGGGGGTGCCCTTGTCACTCAAAATACTGCTGATGAATGTGGAGCGGACGGATTTGCCCCGAATGCCGTTGAGGCAGTGGCCCTGGCCAATCAACTCGTAAAGCCCTAAGGACTAATCGCAACAGTTCACCTTAGAAATAAAAACCTATCCTGTCAGTCCTGTTAAAAATGGATTAAATACTGCCAACAATCGAGGGCATGGAAATGGCAAAACTCAGTGGAAGAGAACGGATACTGACTGCCCTGCGGCGCCAGCAACCCGATGTGGTGCCCCACATGGAGCTCTGGCTAAATCCGAGCGTGGCCGAAAAGATTCTTCCGGGCGGCTCGATCGAAGATGTGACCGAATACTTGGACATCGATGGCATTGCCTACTATACGGTCTCCATGGAAGAATATGAAGTCCTTGACCCATCCAAAAAGATCATCCGAGACAAGTGGGGCGTCATCAAACGCGACACGGGCCAGACCACGCCCCATCCCATCGAACCACCCATCAAATCGGAAAAGGACCTGGAATCCTATACCCCGCCAGATCCCAATGACCTCTCCAGATATGAGCCCTTGAAGAGAATGGTGGATCGATTTAAGGGGGAAAGGGCGGTTGTTGCGATCGTTGAACAACCCTTTATGCGGGTGAACGAGATCCGGGGGGCCGAAGATCACTTTGTTGACATGATCGTCAATCCAGACCTGATACTCCAGCTCAATGCCATGGTTGTTAAACATCATCTCCAGGTACTCAAAAATTTTATCGAGATCGGGGCGGACATCATCTGTTTTTCAGGGGATTATGCCACAAAAGACAGCCTTATGGCATCTCCGGAGCATCTGAAAAAGTTTGGAATAGAGCCGCTGGGGCAACTCGCTGCCTTTGCCCACAGGGAGGGATTGCCCTGCATCCTGCATTCCGATGGAAACATTATGCCCATCATGGAAATGCTTCTCGGAACCGGAGGCATCGACGGGCTTCACCCGATCGATCCCACTGCCGGCCTGGATATCGGTGATGTAAAGGAAAAATACGGAGACCGCGTCTGTCTGATCGGAAGTATCGATTGTGGCCCTTTGATGATATGGGGGACAGAGGAGGAGGTGCGCCGGGCCGTCAAGGAGAACATACGGAAGGCCGGGAAGGGGGGTGGCCTCATCGCCGCATCCAGCCATTCCATTCAATCAAAGACAAAGCCAGAAAACTATGTGGAGATGGTCAAGGCCATCAGGGAATATGGTAGATATCCCCTATCACTGGACTGAAAGAACTGAGACACCCCCGGTTCCGATCATGCCACCCTCTCCTTCTCAGTACCCATGGAACCTCTGAACCATGAAAAGGCATCTTCCTCCCTGTTCCTCCGAAAAAACAGATTTCCTTGCCTCTGGGTTGCCAGTTTTAGTATCAATTCATTATAAGAAGGGCGATATAAGGTAAATTTTCTGTATATCCAGACTATTGGTCCGTGGTTGAGAGAAGAAAATGATCAGAAAACGTGTTGGCATAGTTCTTTTTAATGATATTGAGGTCCTCGACTTTTGTGGTCCGTTTGAGGTGTTTTCAGCAACTCGTCTCAATGAGGAGAAGCGGCGGGAAGAGACTTCCCCATTCGAAGTTTTTCTGGTCGCTGAAACCCTCTCTTATGTCACTACAACAGGCGGCATGAATGTCATACCTCAATATTCATTCGAAAATTGTCCGCGGCTAGATATTCTTGTTGTTCCGGGCGGATGGGGTACGCGTAAGGAGTTGAAAAATCCGGCTATGCTTGAATGGCTGCGTTCCCGGGCTGCCGAAGTTGAAACACTGGCTTCTGTCTGCACTGGATCCATGCTCCTGGGATTCGCTGGCTTGTTAGACGGATTGCATGCAACTACTCACTGGCGCTCTCTAGACTGGATGCGAGATTCCTTTCCTGCAGTGATCGTTGAGTACGAACAGCATGTCGTCGAGGATGGCCGTGTATTCACTTCGGCTGGTATCTCAGCGGGAATCGATATGGCACTTAAAGTGGTTGCCCGGTATTACGGTGAGGACATTGCTCGAGCAACGGCTGTGCATATGGAATATCCTTTTCCGGTCAGCAATAAACGCCGAATAAGCCTTTAAGCCCGACCCGGCGCTTTCAGCCGACGCTAAGGGCTGTCGGGCTGAAACGCAACGTTATTCCGACTCAATTGCCCGGTGTATGGGACCCCATCATGGTCTATGCGGTAAGGCACCACAGGATATCCCGCCAAATGGGCATATCTAGCCAGGGTGTTGGGAGGATTGTCACAGAGGCACAGCACGGCCGCCCATGGGCGCAAAAAACCATAAACCTAAATCAGAGCGGACTACACCGGGTAAGAGACAGTATCAATCAAACGTTAACACAACCTTACACGTCTCACCAGGCTGGTCTTCAATCAGTTTCATGGCATTTTGTATGTCTGTGAAATGAAAGGTATGAGAAACCAGTAGTTCGGGTTCAACTTCCCTGGCATTAAACCATTGGACGACTTCAGGAAATTTGTGGGCGTTGAGTCTGGAACCTCTGATTTCCAGCTCTTTTGTCGTAATGTCAAACTCACAGATGGTGGATGGTTGCTTGGTAAAGCCCAGTACAACGACCCTCCCAGCGGGTGAAGCCATCTTGACAGCATCTTCAAAAATCTGCGGATGACCAACGGCATCGATCACGACCTGTGGTCCTGTCCCGCCCGTCTCTTTGCTCACGACCTCGGCGACATTCTCTAGAGAAGAATTGATAATTCGATCGGCCCCCATTTTTCGAGCAAGTTCGAGTCTCGTATCAAGAATATCCACCACCGCACACGTTGCCCCAATCTTTTTCACAACCTGTAGTGTTGCCAGCCCTATCGGTCCCGAGCCCATAATCAGCACATAATCATTCTTTGCTACCTGCCCGCGCCAGACGACCTGTGCCGCAATCGAAAACGGCTCTGCCGTAGCCAGTTCTTCCCACTTCAGATCCTTTGAAAATTTGTATACATTCTGCTGGGGCCGGACAACATACTCTACAAATCCCCCGTCAACATGCACTCCGAGGCATTGGACGGTTTTGCAGACATTATGACGGCCAATTGAGCAGGGATAGCACTTTCCACAGCTTATCACCGGATCGGCAGCGACATGATCGCCTTTCTGAAACCCCGAGACATTTGAACCAACCTTGACAACTTCCCCGGAAAATTCATGGCCAAGAATTTTTGGATATTCCGTTGTAGGACGGGTACCATGATAGATGTGCACATCTGTCCCACAGATTCCAGCCGCCTTGACTTGTATCAGCACATCCTCCTGGCCCAATTCTTCAGGCACCGGAAGGTCGCAGATTTCCAGATCCAAAGGGTTATTCACTCTAATCGCCTTCATTATCGTTACTCCTTATAGAATTCGTAACACTTTCCATTGTCCCCGTGATTCCAATAGATTATACGGGACTTTCAGGCGAGGAAAATGTACCCAAGAAAAGAAAATTTGTCAAGGAGGGGTCAAAAAAGTGTCTGATCCATAAGGCTATTTCATGGCATAAAAAGGCATGCGGTCAGGCCGTACTCCCTTTACTGAAAAAGCCGTAACATTTTAGTTTTTTTCAAAACTGGAACTTAGACAGGGGAATGGGGATTCCGTTTTGAAGGGTGTATCCCTGTCTGAGACCGTTAGAGAGCGTTAGGAAATCACGGAGATCGAGGTTGCCAAAAAACATAAGACTTTCCCGGATGTACTGCCCCCTATTTCTTCCTATGGCAGGTGATTTCTTTACGCTCTCTTACGGGCGAGTTATACACCCGAAAAACGGAATCCCCATCGCCCGGCTTTCAAACGGCTAAGGTGTTACAAAAAACCAAATTCATACAGGAGAACAAGGTTGAGAGATACGTATGTCTTGGGAGTGTCCATGACGCGGTTTGGAAAGTTTCTGGATACAAGCCTCCAGGATCTCGCCTACAGGCCCATATGGAATGCCATTTACGAATCCAAGGTCGATCCGCATGATATAGATACGGCGTTCGTGGGAAACGCCTATGCCGGCTTGATCACCGGACAGGAATCCGTCCGGGGCCAGGTCATCATGCGTGAGGCCGGTATCGCCGGGATCCCAATCATCAATGTTGAAAATGCCTGTGCCTCAGGTTCTACCGCCTTCTATCTGGCCCACAGGGCAGTGGCCTCTGGTCAGGCAGAACTGGCATTGGCGGTGGGGGTGGAGAAACTCTTTTGCGGTGACACGGCTAAGAGCCTGAAGGTGCTTTCCACCTCCTCGGATCTGGCTATCGAGGGGCAAATGGGCATACTCTTCGCGGGAATCTACGCGATGCGCATCCGCGTTCATATGGAAAGGTATGGCATCACCCGCGAGCAACTCGCCAAGGTGGCCGTCAAGAACCACGACCATGGGGCCCTCAATCCCCATGCCCAGTACAGGGATCGTGTTACAGTGGAAGAGGTCCTTGATTCCCGGATGATTGCTGATCCCATCACACTGCTTATGACATGCCCGCTGGGGGATGGTGCAGCGGCTGTCCTGGTGGGAACCCGGGATATGGCCCTAAGGATGGGGAAGAGACCTGTCCGGATTGCCGCGACGGTATTGGGTAGTTTCGGTTTTCCTCGAAATGGCGAGCCTTCCATTGTGGCCCGGGTCGCGAGACAGGCCTACCATGAGGCGGGGATAAGACCTCAGGATATTCAAATTGCCGAACTCCACGACGCGGCTGCCCCCATCGAATTGTACCTTTATGAGGAATTGGGGTTTTGTGGCCCTGGGGATAGCGGTAGGATGATCGATGACCGCACCCCGTGGTTTGATGGAAAACTTCCGGTCAATACTTCGGGGGGGCTGACGGCCAAGGGACATCCGGCCGGGGCCACCGGGTTGGCGCAGGTTGCCGAGGTCGTGTGGCAGATGCGGGGGGAGGCCGGGGAGCGCCAGGTGGATCCCCCTCCCTGTGTTGGCCTGGCGCAAAACGGGGGCGGGAATGTGGCCGGAGAGACGGCCGTGGTGGCCGTGCATATCTTAAGGGCATAAGTCGATTCCAGGACGGCTTAGCGGTTCAGGAGAACACAAGGTGAATATTGGTTATCTGCTCACCAGGAGCGCCCGTTATTTTGGGGACCGCACGGCATTTGTCGTTGAGGATAAATCCATATCCTATGACGATCTCAACCAAAGGGTAAACCGGCTTGCCAACGCCCTCCTTTCCCTTGGGCTCAAAAAGGGGGATCGGGTCGGGCTTCTCTTTCATAACAGCATGGCCTATCTGGAAAGCCACCTGGCCCTCTACAAGGCGGGGTTGGTGTGGGTAAGGCTAAATGCCCGTCTCGCGCCCGAGGAGATCCGGAGGATGCTTGAGGATTCGGAGGCCAGGGTCCTTATCCACGGCCCTGAATTCCTTGAAACGGCTGAGAGTCTTTCAAAAGACCTCGGCCCGGTTATTCAAAAGGGGGGTGGCAGCGGGTCAGACTATGATGAGTTTCTGGAAAAGGGTGCGGAGCGCGAGCCCGAGGTGGATGTCTTTCCCGATGATCTGTCGGATCTCTGGTACACATCTGGTACAACCGGGGTCCCCAAGGGCATCATGTTGACCCACCGAAATCTGCTCACATGCACCCAGTTTCTTCTTACAGACGTCTATGATATCACCCGGGCAGACAGGTTTCTGACCCCCGGTGCATTGAGCCATGCCGGTTCGGTGAGGATACTGCCTTTTGTCATCCGGGGCGCCACGTGCCATCTCCACACCCGTTTTGACCCGGAGAGGATATCTAAAGAGATCGAAAGATGGAAGATAACGGATCTTGCCCTCGTCCCGACCATGCTCATCGCCCTGATGGACCATGCCCATAGACCCCATTTTGATCTGAGCCCCTTAAAGCGGATAACCTATGCCGGCTCCCCCACGCCCTTAGAAAGGATCAAAGAGGCATTGGAGATCTTTGGGCCTATCCTGGACCAGTCCTATGGTCAGGCTGAATCGATCATCACCATCACCCATCTTCCCAGGGAGGAGCATGTCCTGAAGGGGACCCCTGAGCAGGAAAGACGACTCGGGTCCGTGGGAAGAGAATACCCGGGTGTGGCGGTCAGGATTGTGGATGATGAAGATCATTTCCTGGGTCCTCACGAGATGGGAGAGGTAGTGACACGCTCCGATCTCGTCATGCGCGGCTATTGGAAAAAGCCCGAAGAGACTGCAAATGCCCTGCGAGGGGGGTGGCTCCATACCGGGGACATCGGCTATCTGGACGAAGGGGGCTATCTCTTCCTGGTTGACCGAAGACACGATAAGATCATTACCGGGGGACTCAATGTCTATCCGCGAGAGGTCGAAGAGGTCCTCTCTGCCCATCCGGCTGTAGCCCAGGCAGCCGTTTTTGGTGTGGCCGACCCGTTCTGGGGTGAAGCGGTTACAGCGGCCGTGGTTAAGCGGCAGGGGATGGCCCTTTCAGATGATGAACTCCTGACCTTTTGCAAAGAACGGATGGCAGGATACAAGCGGCCAAAGAAGATACACTTCATGGACGATCTACCCAAGAACCTCTATGGCAAAGTCCTGCGAAAAGACCTGCGAAAACAGTTTGAAACATCACAAGGAAAGAGGGATTCTGAAAACAGCCCATCCTCCCAGAGGGTAAAGACCCGGGAGTGAAAGTCTGCGCACCTAAAGAGCGCTATCTACCTTTTTTCTGAATCAGCCTTGCCCAATTTTTCCTGGATTCCCTGGAGGATTCATCCCTGCTAAAGTCGGGATCTTCGACCAGTTCCAGGATACAGGGTATCCATTCATCCTGGTTTTGTTTTTTCTTTTCCCCCGGCTGACATTGCTGTAATACCCACAGTTTTCCGCCTTCCAGAAGAGAAAGAAGAGGCGGGTGATAGCCGGGCCCAAATTCTACTTTTTCGATCTCTCTCCGGTAATTTATCTGACTCGAAGGCAGAAGGTCCTTCCGGGTTCAGGGCTTTTCGGAAGGGCTTTCGAACACTACTTGTTCATGGAGATCACTGCGCATTCAGCATATTCAGGACTTTTCTATCCGCTATCATACTGGCGGACGGCATCCGGATTTGAGGTCGATTTCATTCTCGGAGATCATGAGATAGCCATTAAAGTAAAGTCCAGAGAACTTGCCACCGAGTCACACCTGAAGGGTCTTCATTCTTCACCCGTCACTGCCCTTTGTCAAGAATGAGGACCTGCCCCCCTTGTTTTTGATCCAGCCACGCAATAACAAAACAAGTTCTCACTCCGGCAGCCCTGCCTTGCGTAAGGCATTTATATTATTTGCCGACCAGCTTCAGCAAGTCCTCGTTTTCAAGGATCTCTGACGGGGGGCCTTTGAATATGATTTCGCCCCGTTCTATGATGTAGGAGTTCTGGGCGACCTGGGCCGCATTATGGACATTGGATTCAGCCAACAGGATCGAAACCCCGAGCCCTGCCCTGATACTCTCTATGGCCTCGCTAAAGGCCTTTACCACCAGCGGTGAGAGGCCCTCAAAGGATTCATCCAGGAGCACCAGAGAGGGACTCAGGGCCAGGGCCCGAGAAATGGAGACCATCTTCTTTTCCCCACCACTCAGGGTGTTGGCCTCTCTCTTGATCAGCTTTCTGATGGCCGGGAAGATATGAAACGCCTTTTCAAAGTCGAATGAGCCGGAGCGCTCCGTCTTGCTCGTGATCCAGATACCCAGCCGGATGTTTTCTTCAACAGTGAGCTCAGGGAACAGCCTGGAGTCCTCGGGGGCATACGCGATGCCCGCCATCACCCGGTCATGGGAGCTCATATGAGTAATGTCCCTGCCGTCAAAGATGATCTTTCCCCTCCGGGATGGATATAACCCGATGACCGTTTTTAATATGGAGCTCTTCCCTGCCCCATTCCGACCCACCAGGCAGACGATCTCCCCCTTATCAACCTCCAGGGAACAGGACCTCAGGATATTGGTGGAGGCAACGCGGCATTCCAGGTCTTCAATCTTCAAAAACATATCAGGCCTTTACTCCAAAAAGGATTTCCTTGACATTCTCTTGCTCCATCACCTCTCCGGGTTTCCCGTTGGCAATAATCTCACCCTGGCTCAATACCAACACCCTGTCGGAATAGTCTGAGACAATGTCCATGTCATGCTCGATGATCATACAGGCCATCTCTTCTTTGCGGATGGCCGTAACAATGGTATCCATGACCTTGAACTTATCCCTTGTGGCCACACCGCTGGTCGGCTCATCCAACAGCAAGAACCTGGATTTCAAGGCAAAGGCCATGGCCGTGTCCAGGATCTTTTTATCTCCCTCAGAAAGGTTGGGAGGCAATAGATTCTTCTTGTCTCCGATACCAAACACATCCAGGAGACCTATGGCCTCCTGGGTGACGGTCCTGTAATGATCTGCCGGCAAAAACTTCCCCTTTATCTTTCCATATATGGAAAAGAGGCAGATCCTGACATTGTCCAGGACCGTGCTATCCTCAAAGAGGTTGGTGATCTGAAAATTACGGGCGATCCCCATCTTGATCCGCCGGTAGGGGGAAGCAAAGGTGATATCCCGATCCAGGAACTTGATCTCTCCCGAAGTGGGCTGGATATGGCCGCTGATCAGATTGACCAGGGTGGTCTTTCCGGCACCATTTGGGCCCACAAGCGAGACGATCTCGTCCTTTTGCACCTCAAAACCTGTCGAGTTGATGATCCTGACCCTTCCAAAATCCTTGACCAAATCCCTCACACTTAACATCAGGCGGCTCCTGTGGCGTCGGCCCTTTTGAACCTGGCAAACAATCTGACAAAACCTCCGGTTATCCCCTCAGGGAGAAGGAGGACCAGTATGATAAGGGTCGCCCCGATGACAAACATCCAGTACTGGGTGATGGCGACGGCATATAACCTCAGGTAGGTAAACAAAATAGCACCGATGATCGGTCCCTCAAAGACCACAAAGCCCCCCAGAAGGGTCATATAGACGATTTCGCCAGAAAACACCCATTCGGCTATCTCCGGGGTAACATGGCCATTGACAAAGCTCCACAAGGCCCCGCCCAGGCCGGTGAATAGGCCCGAGATGATAAAGGCATACCACCGATATCTCCGCACCCTGATACCGATCATCTCCGCCCTCACCTCATTATCCCTTATGGACTGGAGGGCCTTTCCAAAGGGTGAATTGACGATACACAGCATGACAACGGTGCATATGGCAAAGACGCAGATAAGAAGGTAGTAATATGCGCCTGAGAGGAATTCAAATCGTTTCATCCCTTCAAATGATCTGCCAAACATGATCGGCAGATCCACGTGAAGCCCGTCTGATCCACCCGTAAGATCATAGAGTTTTACCAGCAAAGCGAACAGGACCATGGAAAGGGCAAGGGCGAGTATGGAAAAAAAGATCCGCGTGTGTCGCACGCAGATAAAACCGAAGATGGCCGATACGACAAGAGAGGCCAGAAGGGCCACCGGTATTAGGATCTCAATGCGAAAGAGCGCGGGGTAGTAGTCGCCCATCATTGCAACAGCATAGGCCCCTGCGGCAAATAGCGCGCCGTGGCCAAATGAGAGAAGCCCTGTATATCTCAGGAGCAGATTAAATCCCAATCCCATAATAGCAAATGTGATGCCAGACTCCAGCAGCATCAACTGGTAGGTCGGGATGAGCTTTGGCACAAACAGCAACAGGATAAAGATCCCCAGATAGACAAAGGACTTCGGTCTCCTTATGGCCTCCCTGAACACCATTTCATTATCTCCCAAATAGCCCCTGTGGTCTAAAGACCAGAATGATGACCGCGATCAAAAAGAGTAGCGGAAGTTCTATTTCAGGAAAAAAGACGATTCCGATCGAGCGCGTTTCCCCCACGATAAGAGACCCCACCAGGGCCCCCTTGAGACTTCCCAGACCGCCCAGAACGACCACAATAAATGCCAGAATCAACGGATCCATCCCGATGCCCAGGAGGGCCGGGGTCGTTGGAACGATAAGGGCACCGGCCAGCCCGGCCAGGGCCGCGCCCATACCAAAGGCCAGGGTATTGAGTCTCCTGATCCGGATCCCCATGGCCGTGGCCATCTCTCTGTCCATGGAGATGGACCTCAGCATGATCCCCAGCCGTGTCTTGGACATGATCAGCCAGACACCCAGGCCCCCGACAATGCTAGCCAGAATGACAAAGAGGAAATACACGGGGTATTGATTGGCACCGATGCCCAAATTGCCCATGATGGTAAATGGCCCTGAGGCGTAATAGGCGGTCCCTCCCCAGACCATCTTTATGAGGTCTTCAATGAGCAACAACGCCCCGAAGGTGATCAGGAGCTGATACTCCAGGGCCCTCCGGTACATGGGTCGAATGATGGAGGTCTCCAGTATTAAACCGACCACACCGGACAGTCCCAGGGCGGCAAGAAGCCCCACAAAAAACAGGGTCATGGGTGTCTTGGCACCAAACGTCCCAACGATCCAGGCAGCCACAAAGGCACCAATAGCAAACAAGGAACCATGGGCAAGATTCAATATCCCCATTACCCCGAGTATGATGCTTAGCCCAAGGGAGGTGAGGAACAAAAAGGAGGCAAAATAGAGACCGTTCAGGATGTATATTATCCAGTTTTCCATAAGGGTAACCCAGGCCCAGCCAGGACCCCCAAAAAGGGGGGGCCTGGCTATTGGTTTGCTCTTAGATCATCTCGCCCTTTACCTAAGCCACATCCCCTCTTTCCAGCTCTCGATCCAATCCTGGGTCCGTATTCCCGGAGGGGCATTACACATGAGGGCCGGAAAAACTGACAAACGCTCGGGGTCCAGGATGGGGAAAGGGTACCCCCCCACTTTCTTAGAGATCCCGACCAGCACATCCTCCCGGCCATTGTGGTCGTCACCGATGGTGAGGATGCCGGAAGGGGTCTGAATAGACAAACCCGCTGCGGCCTTGCTGATGTCCTCTTTGGTGGGCCACCCACCCACCAGAGAGGCAGCCTTTTCTACGGCCGCCTTATAGGTATAGATGGCCTGATAGGCGTGGTAGCATGGATAGGTGGGATACTTGTTGTAGCGCTTGTGGTATGCCTCCACAAACCATTTGTTGAGTGGCCATTTATCGGCCGGTGGGTAGAGGAAATAGTGGGTTCCGGCACAGCAGATAATCTGTCCTTCAGGATAATCCATCCCCACTTCCTGGGGATAGGGTTCACCCCTGGAAAATGCCATTCGCGCCTTCTTAAACAGGCCCATCCCAATGGCCTGTTTGGTAAAGGTAACGGCATCTCCTCCCCACAGCGCCGAATGGATAACCTCTGCCCCGGACCCGATCAGGGCGCTGATATGCGCGGTATAGTCGGTAGTAAACAATTTGGGCCACAGGGTCTTTACCACCTCTACACCCGGGACCAGTTTCTTTATGGCCGTCTCAAATATGAGCCAGCTGTCTCTTCCCCATGCATAATCGGGGTTGATCCCTGCCACCTTCTTGATGCCCGGGAAGTACTTCTGGATGTAGAGGGCCAGACCGATATTGTCGATCCCCAGATGGGCTGAACTCCGAAACCCGAGACCATACTTGGGGACCTTATAGGGAGTCCGTCTCTTTTCCATCAAAACGTGTGTGCCGCAGTCGTAGGCGATGATCAGGCCGCCCAGTTCGTCACTCAAGGGAAGGACCGCCTTGCAGTTTCCCGATGAGATGTAGCCCAGAATAACGTCAACCTTGTCCTCCAGAATCAATTTTCGCGCCAACTTGACCTGTGCATCGGCACCCCCCGATTCGTCAAAGCTCGTCAGATCGATCTTTCTGCCCAAGATACCGCCCGTCTTGTTTATCTCATCCGCACACAGTTTGTAGGAATTGTCCCCGGGGATTCCAAAAGGGGCAGCCGCTGCGCCGGTCAAAAAACTCACCGCTGCCACCTTGATGGGCGTCTTGGGGATGGATCGCGCTTGTGCAGCCGTGGCCTTTCTAACCTTGACAGTAGACCCCAGAAGACCTGCTGCCCCAAGGCCGACACCCGCGACGCCTGCTGACTTGATAAATTCCCTTCTCCCGATCTTCTTCTCTGTCATAATAACTCCCCCTTTCGTAAACCCTAAAAAGTTATCACCAGCATAGAAATGTGTCTGACCTGCCACCATTCGGCCAACCTTTTGACCTAATTAGCCTAATTTTATCACCTCCTCCTGTTCATTTTTTGGGACTGCCAGATCAATCAAAGGGATGGCGCGAGACTTGAAGTTGGAAAAAGAACACGACCTTAATTGAACTTTTTGGAAATTGTGCAACTTATTGAAATAGACGCCTTTTAATGGCATTTTCTTTATGCCAGCCACATGGAATAATGGAATGTTGATTTTCCCAATACACCGTTCTGTCAGCTTCCCAAAACCCATTATTCCAGGGTTCCACGATTCCAAAATTCCCTACGGGCCGGAGGCCAATTGGGGCGAAGCCCCTGAGTTCCAGTCTTATAATCCCGGCCTCTCCGGGTCAAAGGAGTATAGGTGAAAGGGCCATGGGTGTCAACGGAAAAGCCGCTGGAAGATTTGCCACTTATACCTGGAGGAGCCTGTGGAGGCACATGTAATGTTTTTTGTGCGAGCCTGACATCAAAATCGCGACAGTCTTTTCTTTTGTTGACAACGGGTGTGATATCTGGTGAATATTAGCCCTACAACGAGACTTATCACTCCGTCATTCCGGCCCCGTATAAAATACGGGATAAACTGCAGCCGGAATCCAGCCAGAAGGAGCTGCAAAACGGCTAGTTTAACTCCATGCTCAGGGGAGGGCTTCTGGATGCCCCCCCGTATCGGGTACGGGGCAGGGACGCGGATATTGGGGACTTACAGCATGGCAAACAAAAGCATTAAAAGAGGACTGAGTCCCTGGCTGCTGTTGCTGATCCCCCTGTGTTTGCATTTGTCTGGGGGCAGCGCAGAAGGGTGTGCTGCCTGCGTGGCCGCCGGCAAGCTGGCGAGAGAGAGTGAAAACCGGCCGTTTTATGCATTGAGGATCCTTTACGAAAAAAAGGGAAAGGCAGCGCTCCCCTATATCAGGAGGGCCTTGAAGCTGGAAAGCAACCCCCCCGTCCAGATGCGGGCGGCGGGATATATTGCTGACCTAAGAGATACCGAATCGGTACCCCAGCTGGAGAAGATCCTGTCCGAACTGTATAAAAGGGTCTCTTTTAGCAAATTTGGGACCCAGACGGTCGATTTTCAGAGGCGTTGGATAGTCGCATATGCCCTGGGGACGTTAAGGGCACCGGGAATCGCAGAGCGTATATGGGAGAGATATGATGGATTTACCCCCGCCAAAAAGAGGGAGGTCCCCTATATCCTGAGCGCCCTCGGCGACCCCAAATTGACCGAACATCTGATGGGCATAATCAGCAGGTGTGAGGACCATCAGTTGATGATCATAACGCTCGATATTTTGGCCAGGAGGGGGAATGCCGAGGCCATACCCTTCCTCAGGTCCAAGATTGTGGAATGGGAGGCCAGGGCTGCTGAAACCCCGGGGCCCGTGGATGTCGGCATCCAGGTGGACTACTTTGTCTTGAGCCGAAAGGCCGCGCAGATTATTCCCCAGATAGACGAGCGTTTCTATATCAAAGGGGGTCAAGCGGAATCCAGACAAAGACCGGCAACAAAAAAAGAGGAAGCCGGGCAATCCTATTTCAGATAAACCCCGATGTTGCGAAAAATATCCATGGTTCCATTAGATTACCCTGTTTTTGCAGTACCAAGTCGCCAAATTGATGCTCTATGATGAATTCACATTGAGTGCGGTCCTGTGAGGCCATCAATTATCCAGTTGGTGCTTTTGTGACGGCATATTTCATCGGATCGGGTGAATTCCAATGCAACATCGGGGTAAAGAGGAGGGCGTTCACGATCGGGATGACCTTTTTTATTCTGGATGGGTGCCAAACTCGATGGCCTTCACCCGCTTCCCCGGTATAAAAAAGTACCCTTTGTCGCAGATGCCGGTGAACCCGTATGCCCAGTCCTTGGGTAATGGCTGGCCGGCATCGGCCTTGTCTCGCTCAAGCGCATCGAGCGCCTTTACCAGGAAATCACCGTCACGTTTTTCTCTCCCAGGTGTATCTTTCTTGGCTTTACTCCCCGTTTCTTTGACGCCCTGCCTGAACCTCAGAACGACGGTGTCTTTATTGGGAAACTCCATTGATTTGACATCCTCGAATTTGATGGTTGGAGCCGATTCCCCCTTGAGAAAACCGATATCATTGTAAACGTCGAAAACGGTACCGGCATTTACGCCTGATAAAGGTGATGCAGGATAGGGTTGCGAGCTCACCCTGAGCAATTTCGCAACCGGCACCCTCGCCCCGTCATTGAGCACTAGGGTTGCCTCGTATGAAAGCGGCTTTTCCAATTTGATGCCCCGGGGGGGCTCCTTGAAGCGGAGCGTCTTCACATGATCAAACTCCCGGGTCATATTTCCGATCTGGCTCTTTCCTCCCACCAGCTTCGATGCGATCTTTCCGGTAATGGTATGCTCTTTTCCCATCCATTGATAGCTGACCCGACAATTTTCTCCTGTTACCTTTACAGATATCAGGCTTTCCGGTGGGATGGCGATGTGGAAGGTATCGGTTATGACAGCCAGAGAAAAGCGGGATTCATAAAAGCCACCGGGCTCTGAATAGACAAAGACATCCGTTATTTCCCACTCGGTACCCGCGCTGTCTATCAAGGTGGCTGTGCGACTCCCGCGATCAGCCTCGGAAGCCGCCAGGGGCATTCCCGCCAACACGAGTGCAAATAGTAACACAATCCTTTTCATAATAATTGCCTCTCTTGTTTCTTCATCAACCACACCGTCTCTATCGTTTCACCAGGACAGCCAACCCATTTATTATGCGTTTCCAAGGCATCAGAAATGGCCGTTACCGTGCGACAGATTCGCAGGTCTTGCCCTCCATGCGAAAGATAAAACCCTCTTCCGGGGTGGGCTCCACCTTGAACCTCCCCACGCAAGAGACGGGATCAAGCCGGTAAAACCGTGTGGGCTTGTCCATTTCAACAAAGACATACTGGTTATACTGGGGGCGCGGGCCGTAGCAACAGGTTTGCGTTGTGCGCAGAAGGCAGAAATACCGGATGGATGCCCCTTCCTGCAAAGGATACATGAACCCGACCAATCGGACCGTGCGGTCGTTTAGCGTCTTTATTTCTTCGGGAGGTGGTGAGTTTCTCTCCGCATCGTATTTCCAGGCCATAAGGGTCCTGAAGGTGAGTTGAACCTCTTTTCGGGCATCCCCAACCACGGAGCCTTCATCGATGCCGATGGTCTTGTGCCCTTTGGGCCCTTCCTCTTGGATCACCCTTACCTCGCCGCCTCTGCTGGCCTTATCTTTGTAGGCCTTATCCTGCGCATCCGAGGACTGCCAAAGACCCTGAGCCGTGTTTAACAGTACGAGGCCAGCCATAGCGACAACAAGAGATCTCACATCCATTTATTGCTCCTGCCACCTACAGTAATTTCAGTTCCGGTTTAGGCCTGTTTTCCCAGTGATCAGTTTCCATGGCCCGGATCAAATCCCTGATGATATTTGATCAGGAGCTCATGACAAACACCCTTAAATACCAATCTCCCTTGTCCCACGAATTTCTTGACCCCCTTCAACCAATCCGCTCTGGCACTAAAGCGGGAGCATTGCCCGATCCTCTCACCGGCCAGCTTGATGGGGTCTGCTTTCAGAACCAGGACCCGCTTTTCCTGTCCTGGAATGGTCACGGTCAGGCGGATCTCATGCGCCTTGATGGGAACTGATCGATCGGTATCGTGCCCCCCGCCAACCAGCCAGGCCTCCAGTGTATCGCCCTCAAGACGAACCTCGATATGGCCGGTCTCACACTTTCCGATTACATTGAGCACACCCCCGTGATAGGCCTTGTGATGCCCGGGATGGTGGCCTTCCTCACTGTGGTCTCTATCGTCAGCGGCTGAATTGATCATCGGGTGGCCAAAGCAAACAATGGCTATGAAACTGACAAACAGAGTGAACAGCCATTCTTTCACAGAAGCCTCCTTGTGCAAGAACTCTTGATACCCGATCCGCCGATGCAGGATCCTCCCCTGTGATCAGGAAACGGGTGATAGGTTTTTCAGAACCCCCAGGCGGTAGGCCTGAACCCCCGGCACCAGCCCGGCCAGGAGACCCAACAGGACAGTACCCGGGATGACCAGCCAGTCGATCATCGACACGTACCCTGCCGTGAAACCCACGCCGGTTTCTACCTTTATGAAGTGGGCACCCATTGCGATCAGGACGTGCCCGAGGATCAGCCCTAATATCCCGCCCAGAAGGCTAATAATCAGGGCCTCGGAGACGACCACCCCCATAACGGTCTTCCGGGTCGCCCCCAATGCACGAAAAAGGGCCAGATCACGCCTCATCTCTCTCAATGCCGAGAGCAGAGAAAAAAACAGGAACAGGACCGACAGGGCCGTCAGGATAATCGCAATGGCAATCAGCACCCGGTCCACCCAGCCGATGATGTTATGGAGCCTGGGCATGACTTCAGCCGGAACCACGAGCTGATTGCGATCCGACTGATTGATGGCAAACTTCAGATCCTGTATCCCTGGGTGCAGGGCACCTCCTCGAATCCGTCTGATCTTGATGTAGGCCCCGCTGATCTCCCGGAACTCCTCCTGGTCTGCCATGATGGCGGTCTCCCGGGGATGTCCTTCCAGGCCATAAAAGGTCTCCAGAGGTATGTAGATCGCCCGATCATGGGGTGTGCCGGTCGGTGCAAGCACACCCACAAAGCGGAGGTTATCCTCCTTGTGCACCGGATCCCCTTCCCTTACGCCGCAAACCGGATTAAAAGTCTGCCCCAACCTTATGTTCAGTTGCCTGGCCGCTTCCCAACCCGCGACCGCCTCATCAGGTGCACTGAAGGGGCGGCCCTTGCCCCCTTCTGATTGGGAAAAGGAGAAGGTCTTCCCCGGCAAATACTGAAACTCAGTCAGAAACCGGGGGTCGATCGCGTTGACCCTAAAACCGCCGTAGGAATGTCCGACCACAAAGGGAATCGCCTGGGCAACGATGCGCTCTTTCTCCACCTCTTTAAAATAGGTCCACTTGATCTTTCCGGGCATATCCTCCAGATGATACACGGCATTCAGGACGATCTGGAGCGGTGATCCCTTTGGTGCCAGGATGGCATCCACCCCGAGCCCCACCTGGGTGAATGCACGATGTGATTGTTCTTTAAAGGAGTAAACCGCCACCAATAAAGCAATTCCCGTGGCGATGCTGATGGCCGCCAGCCCATTGGAAAAACGATGATGTCTGAGGCTCCTGAGGACAATTTTCCAGAAACTCATGGCTTCGCCCCCAACAGTCCCTGGTATGCCCGGTTGAGTTCAAGGAATGTGACGGTATTTTCAAACAGGTCGAGCACCTCTCGCTCGTGGGTGACGAGCACCAGGGTACAGCCGTGTCTGTCGCAGATATCCAGCAACAGTCTCAGGACATCCTCTTTGTTGACAGGGTGCAAAGAGGCCGTGGGTTCATCGGCCAGAAGGAGCCTGGGCCGATTTGCAAGGGCCCTGGCCACAGCCACCCTCTGCTGCTCGCCTGCCGACATCTGCGAGGGATAGGATCTCAGCCGGTGGGAAAGTCCGACCTCCTCCAACAGGTGCCTGGCCTCCTCCGGGTCCCTATTGCGCCGGGAAAAGGTCATTCCCAAAAGGACATTTTCCAGGGCGGTAAAACCCTGAAGCAGATTAAAATTCTGATAGATGTAGCCGATATACTGCGCCCGGAATTGATCCCTTTTTGCCTCTGACATCCCCCCCAGGGAGTGATCGCATACGGTCAGCCTTCCCCTCGACACCGGCAAAAGACCGGCGAGGGTATGAAGAAAGGTGGACTTGCCCGAACCCGACGGGCCAAAGATCGCTGCCTGGTCACCTTCCTCCACATGCCAGTGGGGAATGTCAAGGACCGTGAAGGGTCGCCTGCCACTATCAAAAACGATCTCAAGGGAATCGATCTCGACGATCATGGCTTATCCCTTTCTCTGATACTACTCGTCAAAGGCAGACCCGTGTTTTTCGATAGAGAACATCCCACTGGATGGAGCATTGAAGATCATTCGGGTGGATTGGACAGAAACCAACCGGATCTTGGAAACCCGCAACCCAGTTCAGGTGGGAACCTCAAGCAAAGAGGGGTCGGCAGACGCCAACCCCTCTCAGACTAGAGTGATATCCCTCAATAGCCTCCGATTACTTTAAGGCAACAGGGGAGATCAGACCTCCTGTGGCATTCCAGAAGTTTAAGGGGGGCCAGACATACAAGAATTCATAGACGCCATCCTTTGCACAGTCTTCGCCAAGCTTGTCCAGATCCAGGATTTCCTGCATGGGGACGCCCAGCATCGACAAGACCGCCACATGAAGCGGGATAAGGGGCACTTTGTAAAGCTTGTTCCACTTTTCCTCAACAGGGACAATATGCTCCACTGCGATATTGTCTGCACCGATGAGCCCTATTTTTTTGTCCTGAATCCATGCGATGCAATCACCCCCGGGCCCTGGCTCGCCATCTGTCGTCGCACCCCATCTGAGGACTCCGCCCGATTTGCGTATCTTATCTGACCAGTATTTCATAAAACCCGTGCGGATGAGTATGGCATCCCCCGGTTTGATCTCTACCTTTTCCCACTTGGCGCAGTCATCCAGATCCTTCGGTGTGATCAAGTATTTGTCGCCCAGGTAGTCCACCCCTTTGAACCGGGCCACATCCAGAAGCACACCCCTTTGTGCGCAATGGGGGAGATAGGCGTTAGCGTTGGCCTTGACAGTACCCTTGTCATGAAGAATAACGTCCTTAACCGGGTATCCATTATATACTTTGTCACCATACCACAGATGGACCAAGGGGTCCACGTGTGACATACTGTGGGACTCGACCTTGATGACCTCGTCACTATACCACATCCCCGGCTTAGGGGCCATAACAGCATCATTGCCCGACCAATTCATCCACCTCTCGATGCCGACCCGCATACCCCAGAGAGGGCCTCCATTGGGCCTCGATTCATAGGAGCAGGGGATAATCTTCCCCTTCTTGACGAGCTTTGCGGCCGCCACAACGCACTCCGGAGTGCTGTAGTTGAGGGTCCCTACCTCGTCGTTGGGTCCCCATTTCCCCCAGTTGTTAGGCCACTTCTTGTATTCACTGACAGGGATCGGTTCAAATGCCCATGCGGCTATAGATAAGCTTAGAATGATAATTAACAATCCACCTGCAAATCCCAATTTCTTTTGCATCTTGCCCATCTTTTTCCTCCTCACTTCTCTGGATTTAAATGAGTCAAACACCATTTACCCAACCATCTTATTTCCTAAATCCAAGAAAAACCTCTTTTCACCTCCTTCCTTCTGGGGTTAAGGACATGGACCACCGCTCAGACCCTCACGGGTGGTCCAAGGGAAAAATCCTCCTTGGACGAGACAAGAGCACGCAATTTTCAAAATAACAACCCCACAAGTCTCTTCCGATTATGGGCAACGGACATGGATAGTGGTTCCTTTCTCATTTCTCAAAGGAAACAACCTGACTCTCCTCTATATCTTGCTGAGGGCCCATTTTGGTTTCAGTTCCTAACTGAGAGAGATTCAAGGCCGATGATAATCTGTGCGCACACCCTCCTGTCGTCTTCTCCCGTCAAGCCATGGCGGTATGATATGAGATAGGGCGTTATGTTGAAGGATAAACAGGCACTATAAACGACAGAAACTTCTTTCTTAGCTTTCTAGGAGCATAGAGAAACATCTATTTTATGTCAATAATAAAACAACCCTACTAAGACCTGTTTACGAGAAAAAATGGGCCGTCTAAAAAAGGCCCATTTGATGAGATACTCCTCTCAATCTTGTCAGTCTATTTTGATAAGAAACTCCTCTCTTATACCGGACAAAGTGACAGTTCACAACCCGCCGGTTTGTCTTCTTTCTTTCCGGATCGGGACTTCGGTCCTAGAATTTCCCATTACTATTTTTCCAATTTTCCCTTGGTGGAATTTCCTCAATGATATCCCAATGTTCAACAATCTTTTGATCCTCGATTCTAAAAAGATCATAAAATGCAACGTGCTTGCCAAGAAATTGGCCCTCAGAAACGGTGAGCACAAAACTTCCTTCTCCCAGTATCATATGATTTTGGGTATAGGTCATTGGCATACCAGCCTTGGCCATTTCCTGAAGAGCCTTTCCCAATGCATCCAATCCATCTGCCACAGATGGGTTATGCTGATAGTATTTCTCTGTTGAAATGTAGTCTGTAATTCTGCTTGGGTCCCCTCCTTTTAAGATGTCTTCGACAAATCCTTTCACAAGGGACTTGTTTGCATCTGTTTTGTCCAAATCAGTTGCCTCAGTAGGACCATCAATTTGGCTTCTACCCGAGGCAGTCTCTGTAATGATCTCCTGAAGATTATCCCAATGTTCAACAATCTTTCCGTCTTCAAATCGAAAGATGTCGAAACCGATTTTGGGTCCGAAAAAATTGTATTCTGTATGCGTGAAGACATAATCACCATCCTGAAAGGCCCGCGCTACTTTTGCTTTTGCACTTCCTTCAGGTAATTGTTTCAAGACTTCTCCAAATCCCTCCAATCCATCGGCTACCATCAGGTTATGCTGAATGTATTTGTTGGGATTGATGTAGCTTGCTGGTGTCGGGTCGCCAGTCTCGATACTTGTTAATAGTGCTACTGCCTTTTGCTTGTTTGACAAATCCATTTTTGCCTCCTTCGTTGGGTTGATTGACGTAGAAGCTGTTACCAAGAAGTATACAGCACACAGAACTGCAAAATGTTTCATTTTACCTACCTCCTTGCTTGAAGATAACTGCGATTGACGGGATAAATATGCAACTTCTCAAAAACCCGGGGATAAATCGATTGTGGTGGGGCATGGGGGTCTTTTTTTCTTCCACATGCCCCCATATGACATGGCCTAGCGGCC
>CAZXCQ010000050.1:0-26217 GCA_964639275.1 uncultured Desulfobacteraceae bacterium
AGCTTCGCTATTCAATCGGCCGGAAATAGACATCCGTAATGGTGCCGTGTCTTTCGTCACGAAAGACCGCCTCCACCCTTGTACCGACTGTGATCTTTGAGACATCCTCCACTTCCATATTGGTCATCATAATGAAGTCGGTGCCATCCAGCTGGACATAGGCACAGATAAATGGAAGTTTTTTGATAAAGGCACTTGTGGTGAAGTATTGAACGGTACAGGCCTTGATTACTCCTGTGCCCTTGAGTGGAATCCACTCCGTGGGCTGGTAGCACCCTGAACAGTGGGATCGGGGGGGACAATACACCTTCTGGCATTCGGGGCACCTGGCACCGTAGAGCTTTTTGTTTTCCCGCATCTCGCGGAAAAAACGCGACTGTTGCCCGTAGGAATACTTGTAGATGACATCCATCCTATCCGGGATCTCGAGAGGGGCGTCGATCGGTATCTTTCCCGACAACTCATCCTCATACTCTCTTTTCAAATATTCCACGGGGATTCCGTATTTTTCGTGATGATACCGATACCATTTCTCCCGTTCTTGTATGTCCATGACTACCCCTCCCTTTCCAATACGAGGCATACCGTCCAGGTGCAAAGGGTCCCGCCGATGCTCTGAACCAGCCCCCGGCGTGCATTTCTCACCTGGCGCTCACCCGCCTCACCCCGAAGATGAAGCGCTACCTCATAGGTCTGCATAATCCCGGTTGCCCCCACCGCGTGCCCGCATCCAATAAGCCCGCCGCTCAGATTGACCGGGAGTTCGCCCTCAGGCATCACCATCCCATCGTCAATCAAATCCCCACCCCGCCCTTCTTCGCAAAAAAAACAGTCCTCATATGCCATTATCTCGGTGCCCGTAAAGGCATCGTGGAGTTCTGCCAGGTCGAGTTCTTTGACAGGGTCCGATATCCCTGCCATCTCAAAGGCCTTTTTTGCAGCCACCCGTGAAGATTCAAAGGTATAGATGTTGGGTCGGTTCCCCGGCATAACATAATCGGCCGAGGCCCCGACCCCGGTAATCCAAACCGGTTTGTCCGTGATCTCCCTTGCCACTTCTTCAGATCCCAGGATCACCGCAGATGATCCTTCTGTATAGAGGCAATTGTCGTAAAACTTGAAAGGCTCCACGATCTTCCTTGAATTCATCACGTCCTCAATGGTGATCACCTTGGGGGATTGGGCTATGGGGTTTTTGGTGGCATTGAAGTGATTCTTGACCGAGACCTTGGCCATCTGTTCTTCGGTTGGGTTTCCGTATTTCTCCATATGGGCGATCACTGCAAGGGCGAAGCCCGAAGCCGCTGTTCGGCCTGCAGGGTTGTCATAGGTCATATCTGCCGTGTAGAGGATGGCGCGCAATACCTCGGGCGTGGCGGACTGGACCTCGTAATTGTACGTGTCCGCACACTTTTCCACCCCCAGGACAAGGCAGATATCATACAGGCCACTTGCAACCTCAGAGTACCCTATCCTCAGGGCCGCACCCCCGGTGGCCCCCCCTGAATTCACCCTCACCATCGGCTTTAATCCCAGGCCGAGGTAATCGTGCACAAAGGCATCGGGTTGATACTGACGCTGAAAAAAATCATTGTATATCCCATAGACCGCACAATCTATGGCTTCGCGGCCCAGGCTGGCGTCCTCCATCGCCATCTTGGCGGCATCAAAGGCTAATTCAAAGTAGGTCTTATCGACCCACCTGGCCTTGAACTTCGTTGTCCCCATCCCTACAATCGCTACCTTTCTCATCAATTCCTCCCGGTGCCATAAATTCGATTGATTGTATCAATTTAGCTTTCTTCAAAATTAGGGCTGAGACAGGGGAATGGGGGTTCGGAATCCCCATTGCCCGGGTTTCAAACGGCTAAAGTGTTACAATTGATTAAACCGATCGGTTTTCAGTCAGGCATCATACAATGCCACCCATTGCATTACGCATCCAGGCTTATCGCCAAGATATGATTTAATTAATTTTATGATTAAATTCTCCATTAATTTGATTGTCAACAAAAGTCAAGTCTCATTAACCCCGAAAACCCCGTCTCCCCTCACACCGGCCGAAGGCCTGTGCCGGCCCAGGCCATTGGGACGGGACCCAAGGCACAAAATTTTCTTTGACAATTGATATAATATCTAATTATAAACTTGACTAAATTTCTCTCGCGGCGACGATATATCCTGACATCGCCGGCATATTTATCGATCAAGGCATAAACAACACGCCGGGCCTATTGTAACAACCAATCCAGACAGAAGGAGGTGATACCGACAAATTCAGGTAGAGGTTTATTGTTTTTTAAACTCCCCGAAAGATAAGGAGGAATAAGAATGAAAAGATCCATCTGTGTACTCTTTGCTTTTGGTTTTCTCTGCATAACCCTTCTCCCCCAAGCCATTCCTCCGGCCTTTGCCGGCGATCTCCCCAAGCTTATCACATTCACCTCTTACAAGGTCGGGTCGCTGGGTTACACCATCACCAGCGGATTCCGGGAGGCCATTGAACAATTGAGTCCCATGAAGGTCCGCGTCGAACCCTATGATACCGATGTGGCGCGAGTTCTCCCCCTAAAGACGGGGGAGAGTGAGATGGCCATCCTCACCGGCGCAACCGGAACGTGCGCCAGCTACGGGATTGCAGAGTTTTCGGGAAAGAACTGGGGACCCCAGCCGATCCGGCAGGTATGGAGGGGGCTTACCCTATATCTGAGCCTCCTTGCCAGGGGGGATTCCGGCATCAGATACCCGGCGGATGTAAAGGGCAAGAGGGTCCCGAAAGTGCCAGGCTGGCCCGCAGGAATGTTGAGCATCGAAGGGATCATGGCCTTTGGCAATGTCTACTGGAAGGATGTCACTGCCGTACCCATGAGCGGTTATGTGGATCAGTTAAAAGGCGTCATCCAGGGAAAGGTCGATGTGTCCTATGCTGCTACGGTGACGCCCACGGTCAAGGAACTCGAAGCCGGACCCCACAAGGCCGGCTGGATCTTATTGCCCCACAACAACAAGGCGGGTTGGAAAAGGCTCCAGGCCAAGGCGCCCTGGCTTACCCCGGCGGTCTGCAAGCGGGCTCCCGGCCTCCCAAAGGGCGACACCATGCAGGTAGGGACATATCCTTACAGCATCTGGTCATACGCTGCTGTGAACCCCGACATCGTCTATGCCGTGGTCAAGGCCATGGACAAGGGATTCGATATCTACAAGGGAATGCACAGGGCCATGAAGGCCTTTAATATCAAGGGGGCCGTAAAAGACCCCAGCCCGGTCCCCTATCACGAGGGCGCCATTCGATATTTCAAGGAGGTGGGGGTGTGGACGCCCGAGCTGGACAAATGGCAGGCAAAGCAGTTAAAGGCCTTTGAGGAAAGAGTCGCCCAGTTCAAAAAGTAGAGCGTCTCAGCAAATCAAGAAGGGGTTGCGATGTCTGACATCCAACCCCTTCTTATAAAAATGGTATCAATTTAGCCCATCTCAAAATTGACACTTGGAGAGGGCAATGGGGGTTCCGTTTTGAAGGGTGTATCCCTGTCTGAGACCGTTAGAGAGCGTTAAGAAATCACGGAGATTGGCGTCGCAAAAAACCGTCAGGCCCTCCCGGAAGTACTGCCTCCTATTTTTCTCCTACGGCGCGTGATTTCTTTACGCTCTCTTGCGGGCGAGTTATACGCCCGAAAAACGGAATCCCCATTGCCCGGCTTTCAAAAAGCCACAGTGTTAATAAAAATGAGAAGCACGAGGATATTTACCGGGTCCCGGGGGATCTCGGTATCACCCTGGAAGACATAAGGAAACCTGACCATGGAAAGAAACGCTGATACTTCAAAACAAAAGGCAACAGGGAGATACCGGGAACTCCTGGGCATTTACCAGTGGTATTTTCGCTCCGCTACGGCCTTTGCCGCCATCCTGTCATTTATCTATGTCTTCAAGATCGTGATATTTGACTATGTGATGCCGGAGATGTCCTACTTCGCCGTCCTTATAGCAGTCTTTGTCTCTTCCACCTTCTTGCTCTTTCGTGCAAGCGGCAAGGTCACGTCAAACCGGGTCCCCTGGTATGATACCCTTCTCGCCTTTGCCAGTCTGCTGGGTCCTATCTATGTTCTTATTTTCAATATGGATATTATCCTGGAGGGATGGGAGGTGGTCCCGCCTCTCTCAGCAAAGATCCTGGGATTGATAACCTGGGCCTTGATCATCGAGGCCGTGAGACGGGCAGGGGGGGCCATGCTGGCTGGAGTCATCCTGCTGGTATCCTTATATCCGCTCTTCGCCCACCTCTGTCCCGGGATCCTGATGGCAAAGCATTACAGCCTCTCGCGTATCCTGGGTTTTCATTTCCTGGGGATGCAAAGCATCTTCGGTCTTCCCACCCAGGTCTTTTGCCGGCTGCTCATTGGATACATGATATTTGCCGTGGCACTCCAGGTGACCGGAGCGGCCAATTTCTTCATCAATTTCTGCCTCGCCATCCTGGGCAGTGTCAGGGGTGGCGCCGCAAAGGTCTCCATATTATCCAGCGCCTTTTTTGCAACCATGTCGGGGAGCGCCATCGCCAATGTGGTTACAACAGGCGCTATCACCATCCCCACCATGAAGCGCCTCGGCTATCCTCCCTATTATGCCGGGGCCATCGAGGCCTGCGCCTCAAAGGGAGGTGTGCTCACACCCCCTGTCATGGGTGTGACCGCCTTTATCATGGCGGACTTTATTGGTGTATCCTATGCGGATGTCTGCATCGCCGCGGCCCTCCCGGTATTTCTTTACTGGGTCTCGTTGTTTGCCCAGACCGATTTCTATGCAGCCAGGATGGGGCTTCGGGGGCTCCCCCGGGAAGAACTGCCTTCCCTCCTCCAGACCCTGAAACAAGGCTGGTTTTACGTGGTAGCCCTGGCCGTCCTGGTCTACTTTATATTCTTTGAAAGGGTGGAGGCCCTGGCCCCTTACTATGCCACGGCCGTTTTGCTCATCCTGGCAAACCTGAGAAAAGAGACTCGGCTCGGCCCGGGCGTGATCCTCCAGCTCACCGATGGAACCGGTAAGATACTGACCGAGTTGATGGGGATACTGGTGGGTGTTGGAATGATCATCGGCGCCCTCTCCCTTACCGGCACCGCCCACGGCCTCTCCGGATCTCTGACCCGGCTGGGAGGCGATCATATGTTTTTGCTTCTGGTTATCGGCGCGGTAACGAGCTTTCTCCTGGGCATCGGATTGACCATTTCTGCATGCTACATCTTCCTGGCCATGCTCCTGGCCCCGACCCTTGTGAGCCTAGGGATATATGAGATGTCCGCCCACCTCTTTCTGGTCTATTGGGGGTCGGTCTCCTATATCACCCCGCCTGTGGCCCTGGCGGCCTATGCGGCCGCGAGCATTGCCCAGGCCAATGCCCTCCAGACCGCGGTTCAAGCCGTCAAGCTGGGCTTTGTATCCCTGTTGGTTCCCTTCTTCTTTGTCTACAACCCGGCCCTCGTGGCCCATGGAACCGGGTTGCAGATCCTTGTGGCGATGAGCACGGCAACCTTTGGCATCATCCTTTTGAGCGCCGGTTTTGAAGGCTATTGTTTCTTCCTCAAAAAGATCTCCATCCCTGTCCGTATTGTTTTTATGGCCGCCGGTTTCCTTGTTTTTCATCCCAGGACGACAACCGACCTGATCGGTTTGGGCCTGGTGGGGGCCGCGGTTGTCTATCACTATATCGAAAAGGGGATCATCGACAAAGGCCGCCGCTCCCCGGTGCCAGGCGCTTTGGCTGCCGGAAAAGACGACCCTGAATAGCGCTTCCTGTTAGAACTGAATGCCCCTTTCCAGGACTTTGAAACCAGGTATCACTTTGGCCTTTTTCAAAATTGACACTTCGACAGGGGAATGGGGGTTCTGAACCCTCATTCCCATTATTATGCCAGCATCAAAAGAGGGTCCTCAATCATGTCCTTGATGGTTTTCAAGAATCTCGCAGCCGGTGCGCCATCGATGATTCTGTGGTCAAAGGTGAGGCTCAATCCGATTCGGGCCTCCGGCATTACCTGCTCATCCTTGACGACGGGTTTCTCGATAATGCGTCCCAGACCCAATATCGCACTCTCGGGGGGCCGGATAATGGGTGTAAAATAGTCAATGTCTGCAAAGCCGAGATTTGTTATGGTAAAGGTCCCGTTTGCCAGATCATCTACGGAGAGCCGGTCCTGTTTTGTCCGGTAAACCAAATCCGTAACCTCCTCGTCGATCTCGCCAATGGTCTTGATATCCGGATTCCTGATAACGGGAACTATCAATGCCGTGTCCGCCTCCATGGCGAGACCGATGTGGATCTGTTTCCAGACACGCACCCTCTCTCCTTCCACACTGGCATTGATTCTTGGATGGAGCCGAAGGGCCATGGCCGATATCTTTATCAAAATCGCGTTATAAGATAGCGTTTTCTCACCTCTCTTCAGGTAATCTCGAAGCGCTATGAGGGCCTCTGCCGATGCCTCGGTATGGAGCGTCAACTGGGCGGATTGACTGATACTCTGATACATGTTGTCGAAGATGACCCGGCGCACCCCTTCAATGGCGATGCTCTCGGAGACCTCCTTGCCCGGAAAGGCCTTCCCTTCTTCCGCAACGGGTCTTGCGGCCAGTTCCTCTGAAGATCCCGTTTGCGCCTCCAGGACCCGAAGGATATCTGCCCTCACGATCCTCCCGCCGGGACCAGAACCCGCGATCACACCCAGGTCCAGGTGGTGTGCCCCGGCCATGGACCGCGCAAGGGGGGAGGCCTTGATGCGCCCCCTGCCCCCTTCAGCCGGATGTTTCGCGACGATCTGCCGGTACTCCTCGCGGTCTCTTGCGAGGTACCCCACCGTCTCTTCTACGGCACAGGTCCTCCCTTCCGGGATAACAGGATGAATGATCCCGCTGGCGGGTGCAGGCACCTCAGAACTCACCTTATCGGTCTCGATGATAAGAACGGTTGCCCCCTCCGTGACCTCATCCCCTGAGGCAAATTCCCAGCGTACCAACTTGGCACGCTCCATGGTCAGACCCAATTTGGGGATCCTGATTTCGATCATGTCGATCACTCCTGGCGATTCAGGACTTTCTTAACGCCTTGAACAATATCCCTTACCTGAGGCAGAACAAAGTCTTCCATGACAGGGCTGAAAGGGATCGGTACATCCTTTGCACCGATTCTTGTGACCGGGGCATCGAGGTAGTCAAAGAGCTCCTCTCCAATCCTGGCAGCTATCTCCGCTCCAAAACCACCGGTCAGGCAGGCCTCATGGATGATCAGGACGTTATAGGTCCTTTTTATCGATTCAGCGATAAGATCAAAATCAAGCGGTTTTAGTGACCTCAGATCGATGACCTCCGCCTCGATCCCCTCTTTGGCCAATTGATCAGCAGCCTCAAGCGACAAATGGGTCATCCGTGAGTAGGTGACGACGGTAATATCTCTCCCCTTTCTCTTGATATCTCCTCTTCCAAGAGGGATAAGATGCTCACCTTCCGGGACAGGACCGGTCTTGGCAAAGAGCTTTTTGTGTTGAAAAAACAGGACCGGATCATCGTCTCTGATGGCGGTCTTGATGAGGCCTTGAACATCCGCCGGCTCCGAAGGGACTACGACCTTGAGCCCCGGGGTGTGGGTAAACCAGCTCTCCAGGCACTGTGAGTGGTGTCCTGCAGCAGAGAGGCCACCCCCATCCGGTGCCCAGATGACAAGGGGAATCTTGGTCTGTCCTCCAAACATGTAATGGATTTTGGCCGTCTGGTTGACAATCTCGTCCATGGCGGTCGTAAGAAAGTCGGCAAAATGCATGTCAATCAATGGCCGCATACCCGTCAACGCGGCCCCCAGACCAGCTCCTATGATGCAAGTTTCAGAGATGGGTGTATCAATAACCCTTTCCGGATATTTCCCGGGAAGCCCCTTAAATTGGCCAAAAATACCCTCATGGGCGCGAATATCCTCCCCGATGATAAATATCGATTCATCTCTTTCCATCTCTTCGTCCAAAGCCGCTGCCAGCGCCTCGGAACATGACATGATCCTTTCGGCCATCGTTTCCCCCTCATGGATTCACAAAGAGATCTTCCAGGGAGTCCTCGGGGCGTGGGAGGGGTTCCTGATGAGCGTATGTCACAGCCTCCTCTATTGACCGGGACACCTCTTCCCGAATCCATTTTTGTTCCTTTTCGGTCAGGACACCCCTTTCTTTCAGATAGTCCCCAAAACGCTGGATCGGATCCTCTTTTATTCTAAAGGCCTCAATCTCTTCTTTTGTTCTGTATTTCTGCGGGTCTCCTTCATAGTGCCCCCGATACCGGTACGTCTTGTTCTCTACGATACTGGGGCCTTTTCCCTGTCTTGCCCGCTCTACGGCTTGACCCACCGTCTCTCTTACTTCCAGGATATCGTTACCATCAGCCGTATAACCAGGAATTCCATAGGCCGATGCCCGACCTGCCACCGATCCGCCCGCAAGGGAATAGGAGGCCGGGGTCGTAGACGCATAAAGATTGTTTTCACAGACAAAGATCACAGGGAGTTTCCAGATCGCTGCCATGTTGACGGCCTCATGGAACGTTCCCCGGTTGGCGGCGCCGTCTCCAAAAAAAACAACACCCACCTGGTCGGTCTTCCTGAATTTGATAGACAGGCCCGCCCCGACGATAATCGGAAGCCCTCCCCCGACCACACCGTTCGCCCCAAGGATGCCGATAGAAAAATCCGCAATGTGCATCGAACCACCCTTCCCCTTGCAGTAACCCGTCGTTTTTCCCAATAGTTCGGCAAACATCCATTTCGGATCGGCCCCCTTGGCGATCATGTGACCGTGCCCTCTGTGGGTGCTGGCAACATAGTCATCCTTTCGCAGGACCGAACAGGTCCCGACAGCCGAGGCCTCCTCACCGATCGACAGGTGTATAAAGCCGGGAATCCGATTCTGCTCAAAGAGCTCAGCCGCCTTCTCCTCAAAGGTCCGAACCATGACCATCTTCTTGAAAAGGACCACCATTTGTTTATAGTTTGCTTCCACGTGCTTGCTCCCCCTGCGGTATTACAACCCAGAAAGGAAAATTCTCCTATCTATTCAGTGGCTGACCGAAAAGCTCTTGTTCTCCCTCCCCCGGCCCCCTCCCGCCAGGGGATAGGGGGGTTCCGTTCAGACACTATTTAGCCTTTTTGAAAACCGGCACTTGGACCCCTCTGGATGCCGGCCCTTGCCTACGGTGTGTACAACCCTGCCTTTACGGGTAGATACAGCGACAGCAACGGAAAGAAAGACAAAATGATCAGGACAATGACGTCCATAACCACAAATGGAATGGCCTGTCTGGCCAGTGAATCCAGGTTGCCCTTTACGAGGTTGGCTGCTGTGAAGAGATTCACACCAACGGGGGGCGTTGCCTGACCAATGGCAAGCGCCGAAACAAAGATGACGCCATACCACAAGGGATCAATCCCAAAGGCCACCAGAACCGGCATCAGGATAGGCATGATCAGATAAGAGATGGATATGGCATCGATGATCATCCCCAGCCCAAGCAGGAGCAGGTTCACCAAAATGATCATGACCACTGCGTTTGGTGAAATCTGGATGATAAAATTGGCGGCCCTGTCGATAACCCCTATGACCGACGCGGCCCAGGTAAAAAGCCCGGCAAATACCACGATAAACATGATGACCGAGCTGGTGACGCTGGCATCCACCAGGATCCTTATGAGATCGCGCCACGTGATAGACCGGTAAATGACAACGGCCACAAACAGGCTGTAGAAGACCGCCACAACAGCGGCCTCGGTAGGCGTAAATATGCCTGCGTAAATGCCCCCAAGAATGATGACCGGTGCAAGTATGGCCCACATCGACCGTCTGAGGGCGATCAGGATTTCCCTCAGGCTTCCCCTCTCTTCCAGTCCCCGGTAGCCCCTCTTTCGGGATACGAGATAGGCAATAAGGATGGTCCCGGCGCCTGTGATAAGCCCCGGAATAATCCCGGCGACGAATAGGGCGCTTACCGAGAGACTGGTGATATCACCATAGATGATAAAGGCGATACTGGGTGGTATAATAATCGACAGGTCAGAAGAATTGGCAATGGTTGCCCCTGCGAAGTGTTTTTCATAACCATGTTTTATCATTGGTGCGAGGAGTATCAACCCGACGGCCGCTGTGGTTGCCGGTCCCGATCCGGAAAGCGCCCCCCAGAACATACAGGTCATAACGGCCACCATGGCCAGGCCGCCCACCGCCTTTCCGACCAGGAGTTCAAAGAAGTGGGCAATTGTTGCAGCCAGCCCCGCCTTTTCAAGGATCACCCCGGCAAGGACAAAAAACGGGATTGCCAGCAGCGGAAAGGAGGCAATCCCCGAGGCAAAATTGACCCCCAGCATCCCTATCCCCAGGTCAAACTGATATATGGTCACGACCGCGGCGATGCCCAGGGATGTGCCGATGGGGACACCCACGGCCATAAGGCAGAGAAAGACCAGCGAGATGACCAGGATCTCCATTACCCACCTCCTTCCCTGTCAATGGCTTCCAGTTTGGATCTGGCCTCTCTGTATATCCCGGCGAACACAAAGACTGAAAAGACCGGAACGCCCACATAGTAGATCCACACGGGAATGTCCAGGGCGGCGGATGTGGCATGGAACAGGGTCACCTCCTCGTATATGGCCTCGATCATGTATAGATCCACGAGCAGAAAGAGGATGGCACTCAACCCTGAACCAAAGAGGGTTACGTATTTCTTGAATCTCTTTGGGAAAATATTATAAAGGGTCACCATCCCGAGCTGCCCGCCACGCTCGAAGGCAATACCGGAACCGATGACCGTGACCCAGACAAAAAGATTAATGGTAATTTCTTCTGTGGCGGCAAAAGAAAAGTGTAGCAGATACCGGCTGACAACATTGATAAAGGCAATCGAGACCATCAAGAGCAGCAATATGGCAACTATCCAGTGGTCAATTCGGATCCTCTCCTTGTTCTGATCCATTGGACCTTCTCCCAACCAAGGGGCCCCTATGAATCAGGAAGATTCACAGGGGCATTATCGTTCCGGGTTTTACCTGCCCATGTCTGCCTTGGCCTTTTCATACACGTCTTCCCCGATCTTGGGGATCCACTTGGGATACAGCGATTTTGTGGCATCTATAAAGGCCTTCCGCTCGTCGTCTGAAAGAAAAGTGACGGTCATTCCTTTGCTCTCAAGGAACTTCACAGGCTCCGGGACCTTCATGGTATAGTTAAAATCGTTTTTCAAGATGTCTATGGATTTGGTCCCGTCGAGTCCGGCTCGACAGAGGGCTATTTCAAACCGGCCGGACTCTTCCGCCGCTTCCTTGATGGCCTTCTGGATGTCTTTGGGGAAGGCGTCCCACTCTTTTTTGTTCCAGTAGATAATCAAGGGATCTACCAGATAATTCCAAAAGGTTGCGTATTTATGGTACTGATAGATCCGGACAGGGATGAGCACGCCCACAGGATTTTCCTGACCATCCACGACCCCCTGCTGAAAGGCGGTCACCGCGTCGGCCCAGTTCATGTTCACAGGGTCTGCCCCCAGCTCTCTATAGATATCAATAAAGATAGGGCTCCCCACAACCCGTATCCTCAGGCCTTTCAGGTCTTCGGGTTTGCTGATCACCTTTTTGCTGTTGGTGATCTGTCTGAATCCGTTCTCGGCCCAGGCAAGTCCTTTCAGGCCCTTTTCCTCCATTGCGCTAAATATGGCCTTTCCTGTTTCCCCGTGCTTCATCTTGTCAAGGTTTTCAAAGGTGTTGATAAAAAATGGAAGCGAAAAGATATTACACTCTTTGATGACCGGAGAGATGTTTATGGTGGATTCATAAGCGCAATCGATGACACCGTTGGCCACAAGTTGCGCGGACTTAAGCTGGGCACCCTTTAGCAAAACGCTTCTGTAGTAAGGTTTTACGTTGATTTGACCGTTTGTCTTCTGCTTCACAAGCTCGGCAAACTTGGTGGCTCCCATCCCCCAATAGAATGATGCCGGGACATTGAGCTGCATCTTATACTCTTTCTTGAATTTTCCCGCCTCACCTGCGGTTGAAAGGAACACCACCAGCGAAAGACAAATCGCAACAATTAGACCACACTTCAGAAATCCGGTTTTCTTTATCATCGTTACCTCCTTCACCTTATTTTGAGTTCAAGTTCAAGACCTAACCCCCAAAAATACTCACCCCCTTTCTTTGTAAATCTTTTCAGGTCTGGGGCTGCCGTTTATTTCTTCCGCTTGACCCTGTTTCTCTGGGCGGGCAGATCGTCGTATCTGAAGGTTCCAGACCATCGCCCGGGAATCAAGTGCACATGTAAGGACATGGCAGGCCTCTTTCCTACCTTCACTGCCTTGTGGGGGACGTTTCCATTCCAGTAAGCGGCGTTGCCTTTCTTCAGAAAGAACTCTTTTGTCCCCAGCGTAAGCTTGACCTTCCCCCCCAAAACATAGATAAACTCCTGCCCGTCATGTGTCCTGAGTTCCACCTCTTCATCCTTGCCAACATAGGTGACAATGGCCGGCTCCATAAAAGGGTTTTTCATCCCCTCAGCCAGGAGTTCCAGCTCATAGGCAGGCGTCTTGTAGGACTCCGATCTCGAAAGAAGGGTGTGGCGTCGGTTGGGGTGAGTAATGATAAACCCATCATAATCCTCATCCCGAAAAAAATAGCCGATCTCTGTTTTGAGGGTATTGGAAATGATCTCCAGGGTGGGGATAGAGGGCATGGTATAGCCGTTTTCTATCCTGGAGAGAAGGGCGGGGGAAAGACCTGTGGCTTCGGCCAGTCGTTTCTGGGTCAAGCCTGATTCTATTCGAAATTGCTTGACCCGATTGCCTATCCTCTTGGCCAGTGCAGGCTTGTCTTGCATGAAACCGCTCCGATCCTGGGTACGGTTTTAGCAAAAGGAAGAACCATCGCCAAATTGCATATTTGTAAATTGTCTTTAATTTTATTTAATACCCCTACCCCGCCAAATCCCCCTTGTCAAGAAAAAACTTTCATTTTTTTTAACCTTCCCTTTCAAACCACAGGCAATGTCCCTGAATAGGATAACAAATTGCTTCAGCACTTAATTTAACCGGGGCGAGAGACCCTTTTTTGGTTCCGGCTTGGTTGGGTTAGGGTTACTTCAGTCCGGAATCGGCCACTCCCCCCTCTCTTCAAGCACACCGCGGTAGATCAAAAGGGCCTCGTTGACGGCCGGCATACCCGCATAAGTCGCCACCTGAAAAAAGACCTCTGCGAGCTTTTTGGGATCGCAACCCACATTGAGAGCCGCATTGACGTGGAGCCTCAATTCATCACCCGCACGGATCGCGGCCAGCATGGCACACGCAACCATCTGCCGCTCCTGTATCGTAAGCACAGTACGGGAATAGAGGTTACCGGTGATGAATTTGGAAAAATCGTTTGCCAGGTCCCTGTCAAAGGCCCGCCACGTAAGATAAGGGGGATCCATCCTGATCCCCCTTCCAAACAGCTTCTTTGCCGTCTCCTTTGTCCTTTTCTTTATCTCCTCTTCACTCACAATTCATATCCTCCTGTTCATTTCAATTTGGCATTCTTCGTATCAATTTAGATTTCTGAAAAATTGGCACTGGGACAAGGGGTATGGGGATTCCGAATCCCCATACCGCGGGTTTCAAAGGGTTAAAGTGTTACCATTCTTTACTCCAATAATTCCTGTCGAAGGAGCGCCAGCCTTTCATCGTCTATGCCGGCCTTGGTCTTGAGGTAATTTGCAGACGATCCATAGACCTCCCCTATATGATCGAGAACAGAGACCATATACTCGCGGGACGCGGTGAAATAGGGGGCAACATGGTCTGGTTCGATCCCTATCTCCCTGATCCGCTCGTGGACCATTTCCAGCAAACCGGCGATATAGACATTGGTCAGCCCGTGGTCATGGATTACCGTATCCTCGGGAACTCCCAGGGCAAGCAAGAACAGGGCCGCACAAACACCCGCCCGATCCTTTCCGCCTGTGCAATGAAAAAGGAGCGGGCGGTTTTTGGACTCGATTATTCGTCTCAGGACCGTGCCCCATGTCTCCCCAAACTCCTCGATATTTCTTATGTAGCCTTTGATCATGAAATCCTTGCTCAGCCAGCTGATATCGCCTTTCTTCATCCTTTCCAGGGCCCGGACAGAATCAAAGGCACCATGGACGATGGGGAGGTGAAGATACTCAATCACCCCGCCCTCTGGCAGCCGGTCGGGTGCGTTCTCCACCTCTGAGGGGGTCCGAAAGTCGCAAACTACCCTGAGACCCATCCCGCTCAAGACCGTTTGATCCCTTGCAGTGAGTCTGCCCAGGCTGTCCGAACGAAAGACCTGCCCCCATCTTACCCTGCGACCATCCGAGGTCTCATAGCCGCCCAGGTCTCGAAAATTGACCGCCCCCTCAAGGGCCACCCGTCGCTCTGACGTGACGACGCCGGCCTCTCCGTCGGGTACCACTTCAAAATAGTAGCGTGTGTGCGAGTCCAGGCCCTTAATACGCACAGCCGTCTCTCCAGAAACACGGGCAACAGGAGACACACGGTCGATCGTATCCGCCGACTCCCCAACATATATGGCTATGTTGAGTTCTTTATCCACCGTCTCCCAAGAAATTTCAAACGTATCCTGATCAACCCGTTCGGCTGAGACATTAGAAATGGTCCGTGAGTTTTCCTCTTTCATCCTGGCTCCTCAGGGTTTGCTCAATTTCTGTTCAGACTTGCCATCTTTTCGGGTTCAGCAGGTTGGTACCCGATCGCTGGCTGACCCAGCCCCTTCCACCCGCCCACAGCATGTTCCAGGTCTGCGTAGTCCTGGAGGTATTGGTAGGTGGCCTGAACCAGGTCACTCTTGGCCTCTGTCAGGGTCAGTTCGGCATCGGCAAACTCGATGGCATCCCCCACTCCCGTGCGGTAGCGCCCCTCCGCAAGCCCCATATTCTCTCTCGCCTCCCCAAGGGCAACCCTGGCGGTCTCTATGGTCTCGGAGGATTCCAGGACACCGATAAAGGCCTGGGACACCTCCTGAATCACTGAGAGTTCCGCTTGTCTCAACTTGGCCTTTAGCCGCTCGAGTCTTGCATGGGCCTCCCTTTCCTGGCCTTGCGTCTTGAAGCCGGAAAAGATCTCCCACTTTAGACTTACCCATCCCAGCCAATAATCCTTTAGGGGAAATTCGGTACTTGCCCAGCCATAGCCACCGTTGGCAGTAATCGAAGGCCAATATCCCGACCTTGCCACCTTTATTTGGGCGTCGGCGGCCCGGATCCAGTCCTTTAGACTCCCAATCTCGGGCCGCTGCCCAACTGCCTTCTGGATAAGCAAATCAATGTTGGTCGGTGGAGGAGGCGGAGAAGATATCTTGGCAAGGGTGTAGTCACCTTCCACCGGTGGCCCACCAAGGACTTTTTCAAGGTCCACCCTGGCCGTGCGCACGGCGAATCTGGCCTTGACCAGTCTTAGCTTGGTCTTGGCCCGGTCTACCATCCCTTTTGTGACATCAATTTTGGGTCGTAGACCGGAACGATACAATGCCCTGGCCTGTTCCAGATGTTTATCGTAGATCGCAAGAGATTCCTCTTCCACTTCAACCAGCCGCACTTTCTTGAGGACCTCAAAATATGCGTGTTTTACGTCGCGAACCACATCCGCAATCGTCTTGTCGAGATCCTTTTGGCTGGCATGGAGATTCCGGCGGCTCTGTTCCACTTTGCCCGGGGTCCTGCCAAAATCATATATGTATTGGGAGACAAGAAAATTGGTGTTGTAAACGTTGAACGGACTGTTTAGATTCATGTCGATGCCCCCTGACCCCCCCTGCCTCGAAGTATTGCCGATTGCAGAGCCCAGGGCATCAGGAAGCCCTCCCCCCACGCGGAGGTAGTTGGTCGTATTTGAAAACTGTGGCAGATAGGCAGCGGTGGCCTGCGCCACCACGGCATCCAGGGCGGCCACCTCATGCCGAGAAACCGCAATGCTGGGATTGCGATTGAAGGCCTTCTTTAGTACCTCCTCCAAAGAGAGTTTCTTTTGCTCAGCCCCACAGGGGAGGCTAAAGACCCCGGAAAAAAGGACCAATAGGAAACAGATTATCCAGATTGACAGTCGCCTTTTCATGTGAGACCCTCCCTCTTTATCAAACCTTATCTACAGCGTAACATTTTAGCCTTTTAAAACCCGGGGAATGGGGATTCCGTTTTTCCGAGATTCGTAAAGATCCCCGCCCAAAGGACGGGGCCTTGATCTCTAGCCCCCTGTAAGGGGCAATTCTAATCATTTCAACCGTCATTCCGGCCCCGTATCAAATACGGGATAAACTCCAGCCGGAATCCAGAATGATTTGAGTCACTCATGAACCTGGATGCCCCCGTATCAAGTACGGGGCAGGCTTATCAAGTCCGGCATGACGGGTGGATCTGCAATCTCAGGTTATGACCAATGAGCATTTGAATTTGACAAGAATATCTTTATATCGGCCTCTGGCCAAGCTTATCCGGGACCGGCATAGCCAGTCCCACATGACCACGCCCATAGGGCGGGGGTTTCTACAATGAACTAAAAAAGTCTCTGTTTAATCCAATCAATTCGGGCATTAGTCCAGGGTCCGTCTGTAAAACTTGAATCCTACCAGGATCATCCCTATCCAGAAGATGACGATGGGCCAGATATGTTGAATCGATTCGGCCAGGCCATTGCCTTTAAGGAGCACGCCCCTCACAAACCTGAGATAGTGGGTGAGGGGCAAGACCTCCCCGATATACTGGGCCCAGAAAGGCATCCCTCTAAAAGGAAACATAAACCCTGAGAGGAGCAGGGATGGCAGAAAAAAGAAGACAGAGAGTTGCATTGCCTGGAGCTGGTTCTTGGCAATCGATGAAAAGGTGATCCCCACCGTGAGATTTGCAGCAATAAAGACGAGCGACAGGGACAGAACCAGCCTAAGGCTCCCGCGCAGCGGAATGTGAAAAAGGAAGCGCGAGGCCACAAAGATCAGGATGATCTGGACGTAGCCCACAAGGATGTATGGGAGGATCTTCCCCAGCATCACCTCCAGCGGGTTCACGGGCGTGGAGAGCAGGCTCTCCATAGTGCCCCGTTCGCTCTCACGGGTAATTGCCAGACCGGTGATGATCACGAGGGTAAGGGTCAAAATCACCCCCATCAGGCCGGGCACAATATTGTATTGCGAGATCGCCTCCGGGTTGTACTGGGCGTGGATGCGAATATCCACCGGCAAATCGGTCTGCGCCAGGTGTGCCAGAGGGCCTTTCAGATCCGGCTCCAGGGCACTTCTGACGATCTCACCAAAGGAGCCCACAGCCCTGCTGGTCGCCGATGGATCTGTGGCATCGGCCTCCAGCAACAACACCGGCCGCTCCCCCCGGAGGAGCCTTCGGCCAAAGAGCTCCGGGATGGTCAGCACAAACTGGACCTCCCCATTCTGGAGCAACTGACGGGCCTCAGCCCTGCTGTTTATCCGACGGGTCACATCAAAATACCTGCTGGTCTGCATGGCGCTGACAATGGACCGGGAAAAGGGGCTGTTATCACCAGAGAGGATAGCAGTGGGGAGGTGTCTCGGGTCTGAATTGATGGCATACCCAAATAGGATCAGTTGCGTGAGGGGGATTCCCAGCATCATGGCGAGGGTCATGCGGTCGCGCCGCATCTGGACAAACTCTTTTGCCACAATGGCCCAGAATCGTGCAAGGGAAAAGGACTTTGTTGACATCTTTAGTGGTTCTTCGCCTTTCTCCGCATCAGATCGATAAACACCACCTCCAGCCCGGTCTCTGTCTTGACCCACCGGTATTCCCCTTCCCTGTACGGGGCGATACTCCCCTCAAAGAGGTTGGGGTCCCGGGTGCTCACATGGAGGGTGTTGCCGAAGGCCACGACCTGGTCCACACCGGGAAGGTCCCTCAGGGCCTTTGCCAGTCCATCCATATCTCCCCCGGATACGTTCCAGGTGCTCAGACCGGAGTTCTCGATAAGCTCTTCTGTCTTTCCCGAGGCCAGGAGGTCACCATAGGCAATATAGGCCAACCGTTTACAGCGCTCCGCCTCATCCATATAGTGGGTGCTGATCAGGGCTGTAATGCCTTCAGATGCCAGTTCGTGCACCTGGTCCCAGAAATCGCGACGCGCCCCAGGGTCCACCCCGGCAGTGGGTTCGTCAAGGAGGAGCAGCTTGGGTTCATGAAGGATACATGCAGCCAGCGAAAGACGCTGTTTCCACCCGCCCGATAGGTTCCCGGCCAGCTGGTTTCGAAAGGCCCCTATCCCTATCCGTTCAATACAGGCTTCCACCGAGCGCTTGCGGTTTCTCACCTTATAGATGCGGGCCATAAAATTGAGATTTTCCCGGACTGTGAGGTCCTCGTAGAGGCTGAATCTCTGGGACATATACCCAACCAGGGGCTTGATCCGGTGCGATTCCTTTTGGATGTCGTACCCCAGGCACACCCCGCTCCCCGAGTCCGGTCGCAGCAGACCGCAGAGCATTCGGATAAAGGTGGTCTTTCCTGAACCATTTGGGCCCAGAAAGCCGTAGATCTCACCCTTTGCCACCTGCATGTCCAGATTTCTCACCACCATCTTCTGGCCAAATGACTTGCTCAGGCCACGGACGTCGATCACAAGATCGTCTTCAGCCATGGGGGCTTTCCTTTGAGGTCCGCCTGACGTCTACGGGCTGACCCGGGTGAAGGAGATGGGCGGAATCGCTATCAGGGACTGCCTCAAGCATAAAGACCAGTTTTGCCCGGCTCTGGCTGGAATAGATGACCGGGGGCGTGTACTGGGCCCGGGGCGAGATAAAACTCACCTTTGCGGTTATGGGACCGCCCCCGTCAAAGGAAACAGACACTTCTTGGCCCAGCGAGATCCGACCCACTTCCCTTTCGGGGACAAAAAACCTGACCTTGATGTTTTCGGGGGGGAGCAGCGAGACCACCGGACGACCCGGCGGGACCCATTCCCCCTCGTAATGAATAATATCAAAGACAATCCCGTTTGTCTTTGCCACCTGCGTCTTCTGGTCCAGGTTCCACCGGGCCTGTGTCAACCTGGCCCTGACCGCCTTCACCTCGGCCTGGGCTGCCTTGATTTCGTCTGCTCTGGCACCCAGGCGTGCTGTCTTGAGCTCGGCGGTGATTTCCTGGACCTGCTGGAGTTGTTGATCGTAGGTAGTCCGCGCCCTGTCCAGACTCTCCTGGGAGATAAACTCCTTCTTGGTCAGTTCGATCCTGCGGTTATATTCTGTCTCGGCCAGTTTGAGGCCGGCCCTGGCCTTCTTTAGCCTTGCCTCAATGGCCTGGATCTCCGACGGCCTCTTTCCCTTTTTGAGATTGGCCAGCCTGTCCATGGCCTGCTTCAGCTTCTTGGCGGCCTCCTGGACACCGGCCTCCTCAAAATCCCGATCCAGTTGAAAAAGGACGGCGCCTTCTTTCACAGACTGCCCGCGCCGGACATTCAACACATCCAGTCTGCCACCAATAGGCGATGCGACATATACGAATTCACCCTCAACATATCCCTGAAATGTCTCTGGCGTGTTTTCTACGCACCCAAGAGTGAGGATCATCAGGAAAAAGGCCCTCACGGACCATCCGGAAAACCTGACAAGTGGTGGAGCATTCTGCACCGTTTGCTACTGCCCTTTCAAAACGAAATGTGGTAATACTTTAGCCCTTTGAAACCCGGGGAACAGCAGAATTACCAAGGGATCATTTCGACATTCGATATTTCTTGTTCAATACTCTGCGGTTTTCCGCATACCCTGAAACCCCTGAACCCATAAACCATTACAACTGCGCTTTGGCAAGGGAGTATAGGTGTTTGACAACTCCGTGTCAATTCAGATCTATGCCAGGAAATCAGAGGAAGCTCAGGGGATAATTCGAGAAAAGAAGAGCCACACGATCCCTGTAAAGCCATAAAGGAGCAGACCACACACGTACTGGTGACGAATATGAAAGGGCATAAATGAAAAGGCCGCGATGTAACCAAGCGGTACATACACGGGTATGCGCAGGATCATGAGATGACAGGGGGTGTTTTTGTAAGACCCCATGGAATTGAACAAATTCTCCACATACGGCAGCCTTCTCCATAAGACCGTTACCCTATATGGTTTATCTGTTCTCCTTCCCTCGAATCACCGGGTTTCCCTGATGGCGCGGCAAAACTATCATTGAGCATCTGGATTAATCGATCGGCATCGGCGATGATCTTCTTGACTTGCTTACGGGCACGGCGCCCCCATCCAATGGGTTGAAGGCTAAAGATACTGCGCCACGGCCGGACATTCTTCATAAAGGCCCTGATCATGCGGTCTCTCTCTAAACCCGAAGGCATTGAACGCTTAAGGGATGCGAGCACACCTCGTGTTATCCATTTGCGGGCAAAGAAGTGGATACAAAGCAGGATGATGATACCGATGATTGCCACCAATACTCGCCCCCACTGAGCGCTCAGAAGTCCTCCCAGCCAGGGGGGAGCAAAATGACCCCAACCCAGGTAACCCGTCCACAATCCTACGACAATGTAAGCGATCACAAGGATTGCAATCATCAAGGCATCACGCCAGAGCACGTTCCGTCTCCAGCGATGGAGAAGTTCTTTCAATTGACTTACTTTTTGTTCCTGGATGTCTCGCGCGGTATTTTCTAAAGCCCCCACGATACGATACGCGCGCGCCAGGCCGACCTGCTGGATGCGGCCAAAGATTTCGGCCATGTCTCGATCCCTTTTGCCCTCAAAGCGCCTTCGTAAGGCCTCGTCCTCGATCGGGATAGCGACCTCAGGGATGTAGATATAGTAGAACTTACCCGCCATCAATCCTTCCTGGGCAATGGCCCGGTGCCAGGCACCCACAACCTCCTCGGGATTATTCTCTCGCGCGCTGGTATCAATCTGGTTGAGGACATATAGAAACTTGCTCGAATCCTTACGACCGATGGTGTTGGCCACGAGGTGCTTCAATGTGTCCTGCATGGCGCCGGGTTCGGGGTGGCGTGCATCAAAAAAGACCAGGACGAGGTCTGATAGATCCATGATATAGTCCGTAATCCTGAGGGTGGATGTCCGTTGGGCGTCGGCATCAAATCCAGGTGAATCGATAAAGATATGACCACGCAGATGGGGGCTCGAGCAGGTCTTTAGCTGGAGATAGGCATCGATCCGGCCACCCTCACCGGGCCGGACCTTTTCGAGCTCCTGGCTCATCTTGTAAAAGGGGAAACGGGGGTCTGAATTGAGGGCGATCCCCGGTAGGACACGGACGTCTTTTTCTGTACTATAACAAATGACCGTGAACCTGTCGTCCACGGCCTGGGTCCCGGTGGCCTGTAAGGGGTATTTCAGAAAATGATTGATAAAGCTGGATTTGCCGGCTGAAAATGTCCCCAACACCGAGACCAGCGGCCACCAGGCAATCTGAGCAGCATAGGTCTGGTCGCGGTCCAGGAGCCCCATCCGATAGGCGATCAGATCCAGACGGCGGAAGCCCTTCACCGCATCCACCAGCAGCGGGTTCTCGTGACGAAGATGTTCTTCCAGGCTGTTGAGCCTCTGATCAGTCTCTTCTTCTGGCCCGATCATGACATAGCCCCAGCAATCTATCCTAAATACCTTCGACTTTTTCTGAAAGAAGCGTAGGAGAATTACCCCTGCGAGTCAAGAAAAAAGGCAATGCTCACCACTGAGACCTTAGTGTCTCTAGTCCCGCCCGCGGTGGGACGGGCGGTGAATATAATTTCTTGACTTTTAGTGAAATATTGACCATTCTTTGACTTTACAATTATCAACAAACCATACTTAACAAAACCAACCCCAATAGGTCTGAGAGGCAGGGCAATGTTCCCAAAGCCCAAAGCCTATATTTGCTACGTTGCGCGGGTTGTATTTAAAAGCGCCTTTGGATAAGTGTACCTGAAGGCGTTTTTTTATTTGGAGTGCCCATACGTGAAAGATAATCAAATAACAAGGGAAAAACTCTGCTTAGATCGCATCCAGCGGGCTTCGGACCACCGAAATGTCTTTTTCCATTACGTGGGTGTAGATTTCCGTAGTCTTCACATCGGCGTGACCCATCAATTCCTGAACGACCCGGATGTTTACCCCGTCTTCAAGCAAGTGGGTGGCGAAAGAATGCCGAAAGGTATGGCAGCCAACAGGTTTTGTAAGTCCCGCCTTTCCAACGGCGACCTTCACTGCTTTTTGGAGCCCTGATTCAAGCACATGATGACGTCGCATCTTGCCTGAGCGGGGATCTGTGCTTCGTTTTTTTGAGGGGAACACATATTGCCAACCAAAGGACTTGGCGGCATTGGGGTATTTGCGGGCAAGGGCACCCGGGAGATGAACCTCCCCATATCCATCTGCCAAGTCCTCTTCGTGAAGCCTTTCAACCGCCTCAACCTGACGTTTCATGAGGGGATGAAGGGATTCCGGAAAGAGAGTGGTGCGGTCCTTACCGCCCTTGGCGGCTCTAACGTAAATAAGCTTGCGTTCAAAATCAAGATCCCGAACCCGTAGGCGGACACATTCCATTAACCGCAGGCCGCCACCATAGAGGACCTTTGCCATGAGGAGATGGGTTCCCTGCATATGCCCGAGGACATTGGCGACCTCCCTTTGCGTCATGACCACCGGAGGACGTGGGTGCCTTTTGGCGCGGGCAGGCTCAAGCTTTTCGTCAACAGGGATATCAAGCACTTTTTTGTAAAGGAAAACTATGGCATTGAGGGCCTGACGCTGGGTGGAGGCGGCGACCTTTTGTTGAACCGCCAAATGGGACAAGAAGCCTTCAATCTCCTTCTTACCCATATTCCGGGGATGGGTCTTGCCTCCATGGTACCGGATATAGCGCATGATCCAGTCGCAATAGGTTTGTTCGGTGCGATAGGCATAGTGATGATACCGCAGGACCTGTCGAACCTGATCCATGAGCCGGAGTTTAGGATCCGGTCGGAATTTTTTTGAATTTTCCATGCTATCAACACTATACATATGATATATGGAAAAGTCAATAGCTTTTTTTCCATATTTTATATATTAATATTACAATAGATAGAATTCTTTCCATGATATATAGGCAATACATGGAAAATTTTCCATCTATCCCAACTGTTATGTTTGAGATAGATGGATTTTAACCATTAAATGTTATGGTGTAATTTTGGAACTTGGACCATATGAAATTGCATTAATCGGCGTTGGAGGTACTATCGTCGGAACTTTGATTGGGGCATGGATTGCTTATCGTTTCTCAATTAAGCTTTCAGAAATAAATGCAAGACGAGAAGCTAATCATCGCTTGATAAATGCATTTCACAGGGAGCTATCAGAAATTTACCCAACACCCGTCAATTGGCCGGAAGATATAGATAATTTTTTGCGTTCTAAATTCTCCAATCTTCAAGCGGCTGTTGGTGAGTTCAGGCATCACCTCCCTTGTGGTGAATTGGCAGGTTTTGATAATGCATGGTTTAAGTATTACTGCTCTACAGGTCGTGAAGTTGATAAATCGTGCCAAAGCTATCTTCACTATATGAATTTCATATCGTCAACGAATGATCAGAAAGAAACAAAACAAGATGGTAAAAACAATCTAAAGGCGAATGTTGATAATATACTGAAATATGCAAAGAGAACATAACATCGCGTTTCACAATTGACCGGGAACCCGGGGCGGCCTTTACCCATTGGGCCTTTAGCTTTAAACGCTTCTTAAAAGCAAGTACGCATTGGGTTCCCGGCAAGTGAACTTTTCGTTAGGGCAAATCATTTTATTACGAGGGATTGGTAATGAATAGGGAACAATTCTTTTGGAGTGTAATAGCCTCCTTCCTTGGATCAATGGCCTTTTATTTAATATTTGATTATTTTTGGAAAAAAGCAAAAATATCTAATTTAAAGCCTGTTGGGCCAGTCATCATAGTTTTTATTCCGGGTCTTTTAGCCTTTTTATTGGTAAAACTCATTTTTAAAGCAGATTTGATTTATTGTATTAATATAGCTTTAATTTCAATCTTAACCATCTCATTCTATATGCTCATCTCCTTTTCTGTTAAGCTCGGCAAACTTACAATTTTAAGAAATATTCTCGGTATTGCAGAATGGGTTGAATCAACCAAGCCAATCTATTCTGTGAAGAGTTACCTAAATTCGGTTAGTAGAAATTTTTGTTTTATGGGAATGGGTTTTAGTAAATTCGTCAATTTTTCTGACCCCGATACAGGAGAAAACCTTGAATCCGTTATAGCGAAATGTGATAGCGTGGCACCAAGAGAAACAATTAAGATAATGGTTATGAATCCATTTTGTAATCAAATTGACGAATATGAAGTAAAAACAAGTGGACAAAATGTACCATCTACCCCTGACAAAATAATGCAAAGTCTGCTCTCTATAGAGCACTTCAGAAATAAGGGATACAATATCGAAGTACGTTTTTACCCTAACTCCATGAAAGCATTAGCAAACTTTCGACTTTTTTTTGTTGATGGTAAAATATTGTTCGCCAGTTTTTATAAATATCAGAATGAAGGTTATAATGTTCCACAAATTAAAATTGTAGAACATGATGACAGTAACTTCTATAGACCATTCTCTGAACTATTTAGGTGTTTTTGGGAAAGTGGTGAAGATGCTGATTTCTACAAGATTCATATGCCAATTTCAACTGATGATATAATCGATGGTAATAAAATTAATAAAATGAAAGATTTTATAAGAATATCATTGAAAAACCATTTTCCAACAGCAGAACTGAAAAAGCTTAATATTTGTTCAGCAGCATTAGCAGGAACAGATAGCGTTGCAGCAATTTTAAAGACAATTAGATCGCGCCAGTTTTCAGCGATTGTACCAATAATTATTTCTGTACCAACAGAATATGGCGATCAGCGTTTAAGACTTGAAACAGTTAAAAAGTTACGAAAATATAGTGAGGAGCACTTTGATCAATACAATTCAATAGTTACACATCCAATTATTGCCAGTGATGCTGGCTTATGGGGGAAAATCAACAGTGGTTCGAACCTACTTGAAATTCAGCAGAAATATAACGCATATACACCTTGTATAGGCTGTCATTTGTATGTTCATGCTATTAGATGTCATATTTCCAAAGACTTAGGAATCAATCATGTAATTTCAGGCGACCGAAAATATCATGAAAATATAATAAAGCTAAATCAGTTATCAAACGTTCTTGAAACATTTCAGGCCTTCGCTAAAGAAAATTATGGGACTATTCTATCCTTTCCATTGGTAGACATAAAAAGCGCTAAAAATATTGATGATATATTAAAATTAGAAAGCGCTTATTTCACCGAAATAAAAGATTTGAATTGTCATTTTGGTAAGAGTGGGTCCGTCACCGAGTCAGAAATAAATGAGACTTTTCGTTGGGATGAATATTTATTGAAAGAAGCGATTCCCAAATATAAAATCATGATGAGGTATTAAATTGTTTCTTTGCGATGAATCAATAATAAAAGCAATAGATAATAAAAAAATATCTATTGAACCATTTCAAGAAAAATATCTTAGACCTTCTTCTATTTGTTTCACATTAGGTACAAAACTGATAGTGCCAGATTGGCAGAATAATTTGTTACTTTCAAATTCTAATTCTTACCCCAAAACAAAAGAACAAATTGACTTAACCAATGCTGAATATTTCATTCAACCTTATGATATAATTTTAGGATCAACCCATGAAAAAATATCATTGAGTAAAAATTTTGCTGGCGTAATTTTTAATATTTCAGGCCTATCCCGTATAGGTTTAGAGGTCTGTTCATCCAATTTGATTTCACCTGGGTTTGGTTCAGAGCAACCGTCCACTCTTACACTAGAAATATATAACAAAGGAAAATCAGCTATATTATTAGAACCAGGAATAAGGATTTGCCACATTGCATTTGTTCCCTTAGATAATGAATCCAAACAAAATTATGATAAAGATATAGGGGTTTATTCTAAGCAGGAAGGGCCTAAACACTCGGGCTTTTATAAAAACTACAAATAAGATGAGAAATATATATTATCTTTACTCTCATCTTGCTTAAGCCCTAACCAAGGCATTAAGGGCGACGGCAAAAAGCCGCCGCGCCTTATGCCTGCCGAACCCCGCAGTGAGATGAAAAGTTAGGCGCAATTAGATTGGTGAAATTGACA
>CAZXCQ010000051.1:0-26146 GCA_964639275.1 uncultured Desulfobacteraceae bacterium
GAAAAAAAGACCCCCATGCCACACCTTTCCCCCTGTTCTTTGAGATGTTACAAGATAGATTTTCGTAACAGAAATAGGGATTATTTACGACACCAATGATCATAACCATTGATGGGCCCGGGGGGTCGGGGAAGAGCACCGTTAGCCGATTGCTGGCAAGAAAGATCAATTTCTTGTATCTCGATACGGGTGCGATGTACCGGGCGGTTGCGCTGGCAGCAAGGCGAGAGGGTGTCGATCCGGGGGATGGAAAGAGGTTGGGTGTGCTTTGCAGGGTGCTTGACCTCCACTTCAACACGGATAAAGAACCACCCCAGTTGTTCATGGGCAAAGAGGATATATCCATGGCAATAAGGGGGCCTGAAATGGACATGCTCTCCTCAGAGGTATCCGCGGTCAAGGAGGTGAGGGAGGCCATGGTCTCTCTTCAGCGGAAGATGGCAACAGGGGCAAGGCTTGTTGTCGAGGGGAGGGACATGGGGACTGTGGTCTTTCCGGAGGCCGAACACAAGTTTTTTCTCACGGCATCGCCTCAGGTAAGGGCAGAGCGGAGATACAAAGAGAGGCTGGAACGCGGGGAATCGGTTTCAAGGTGTGATGTGGAGACGGAACTGGAGAATAGGGACCGTCAGGACGAAACACGATCTATTTCTCCCCTGAGACCCGCAGAGGATGCCATTGTAATTGATTCAACAGATTTGGTGCCTGAAGCGGTGGTTGAGGCGATACTGGGTCATTTGGTGGGGAGAGATGTCGGTAAGGGGTTTCCCCACAAATAAGTGTTGAAATTGACAGCGGCCTTTGCTATTAATAAAAACTTTGAGACATTTGTTTAGTCCAAATCCACGGAGGGGGTATTTAGGTCAATGGAAGAAGAAACACACAGCGCAACCCAACAGGCAATCATTGACACGGAAAATCCTGACACTCTGATTGGGGAGGGGCAAGAGTCTGTTCAGCAGAAAACAAGGGCAGATCTCCCCGATGCCCCGGTTGGAACCGGGGAGGAGGATACTCAAGAAACTGATAGTTTTGTAAAGCTATACGAAGAAAGCCTCAGGAGTATCCAGGAGGGAGAGGTCCTCAAAGGGGAAATAGTTCAAATAGACAAGGAATATGTCTTGGTTGATATCGGATACAAGTCAGAGGGACAGATACGCATACAGGAGTTTATAGACCCTGAAGGCAATCTGACGGCCAGGGTCGGGGACAGGATAGAGGTCCTTTTGGAGAGGAGAGAGGATGATGAGGGTGTCATCAGGCTTTCCAAGGAAAAGGCGACCAAGATCAAGGTCTGGGATCAAATCAGGGATATTTATGAGAATAACGGCACCATCAGGGGCAGGATCGTTTCGCGGGTCAAGGGAGGGCTGGCAGTTGATATCGGCCTCCAGGCCTTTTTGCCCGGATCTCAGGTCGACCTAAGACCCGTGAGGGATATGGATGCCCTGATAGACACCGAGCATGAATTTAAGATCGTAAAGTATAACAAGCGCCGCGGTAATATCGTGCTCTCCCGGAGGGCCATACTGGAGGCGAAACGGGCATCCCTGAGGGAAAAGACGCTCAATCTCATCGAGGAAGGATCGGTTATTGAAGGAATAGTCAAGAATATTACCGATTACGGGTTGTTTATTGACCTGGGGGGCATCGACGGCCTTGTCCATATTACTGACATGTCATGGGGCAGAGTGGGGCATCCCTCAGAGGTGCACCAGGTCGGAGACAAGATTTCTGTCAAGGTCTTGAATTTTGACAGGGAGAGGGAGCGGGTATCCCTCGGTATCAAACAGCTGACGCCTGACCCGTGGAGCAATGCCGAAGAGAAGTACCCCATCGGCACGAGACTCGTGGGGCGTGTGGTCAGTCTCACAGACTATGGTGCCTTTGTGGAGGTGGAAGAGGGTGTGGAGGGGCTGATTCACGTCTCGGAGATGTCCTGGACCAGAAAGATCAGACATCCCTCGCAGGTCTTAAGCGTCGGTGAGATGGTGGGTGCCATGGTCCTGAACATTGATGTCGCCCGGAAGCGGATCTCTCTGGGTATGAAGCAGACAGAACCGAACCCCTGGGATATTATCGAGGAGAAGTATCCGGTGGGGACAACCATAGAGGGAAGAATAAAGAATATCACGGATTTTGGAATCTTTATCGGTATTGATGAAGGCATCGACGGTCTTGTCCATATCTCTGATATCTCCTGGACCAAACGGATAAAACACCCCTCAGAGGTTTACAAAAAGGGCAATGAAGTCCAGGCGGTGGTCCTGAACATTGACAAGAACAGCGAACGCTTTTCACTGGGTATCAAGCAGCTGACACCTGATCCCTGGGATGAGATCCCCCAAAGATACAAACCGGGGACCCGTGTGACAGGCACTGTGACCAACGTGACAGACTTTGGCCTCTTTCTGGAACTGGAAGAGGGCATAGAGGGTCTGATTCATATATCTGAAATATCCAGCGACAAACGGGGAAACCCCATGTCGCGGTTTCAGGTAGATGATGTGATTCAGGCCAAGGTAATCAATATCTCGCGTAAAGAAAAAAAGATCGGTCTTTCGATCCGAAGGCTCGATGAAACCAGTGAAAGGGAAATCCTGAAGAGCTATTTGAATAACCACCAAGAGGCCACATCAAACCTGGGTGAACTCCTGAGGGAAGAGATGATGAACTTGCAGCAGAATGCGCCCTCAGAGGATACGGAAGCTCAAGACGAAACAGGGGCGGAAGAGGCCGCGGGATCTGAGCCTGAGGAACCACCCATGGGAGATAAGAGGTCCGAGGAATTGACTACATCGTATGAAGTCGAAGGGTCTTCAGAGGTCCAAACATCCAAACCAGAAGACAGTGCTTACGCACCGGAAGTGCCCCCAGGGGAGGTAATGGGGAAAGGAACCGACGTCTCCTAGCGCCGGAAATCGGAAACAGAGACAGATATCTTTTTTTCTTGCCATAGCCTATTTCGACTTTCACCTCAGGCTATCTTCTAAGGCCCTGACTCTCCAGATCAAAAAATGGCGAAAAACAGACATCCAATTTTGACAGTCCTTGTGATCCTTGTGGTTGTTGCCCTTGTGCTGGGCGGCGCCATGATTCTCCTCCTGAAGCTCCTGGGGCCATCGTCGGGTCTTTCCTTCAATGAGAAGATCGGGGTCATTCCCATTGAGGGCACCATTTCGAGTTCCCAAACCGTCACGTCTCAATTGGTCAAGTTCAAAAAGGATAACGCGATTAAGGCGATCATCCTGAGGATAAACTCACCCGGGGGCGCGGTGGGGCCAACACAGGAGATCTATCGTGAGGTGGAGAAGACCGTCCCGGTCAAAAAGGTCATAGCATCCATGGGGGCTGTGGCGGCATCGGGCGGATACTATGTGGCCGCCGCCGCTGACAAGATTGTCGCAGCAAGTGGGACGATCACCGGCAGTATCGGGGTCATTATGCAGTTTGTCCAGCTCGAGGGTCTCCTTGATAAGATCGGGGTCCGGTTTGAGATCCTGAAGAGCGGGGAATTCAAAGACGTTGGTTTTCCTGACCGCAAGATGACCAAACGGGACAGGGAGATGCTCAATACCCTGATACAGGATATCCAGGAGCAGTTTGTCAATGGGGTGGCCAAAGGCAGGCATATGCCCGTTGAAGAGGTCCGTAAGATCGCCGATGGTCGCGTCTTTTCAGGGGCCAGGGCCAAGGAGCTGCGGCTGGTTGATGTCCTGGGTAATTTTCAGGACGCAGTGGAACTTGCCAAGGAGATGGCGGGTATCAAGGGAGATGTGACCCTTGTTTATTCAAAGAAGAGCAGGCTCGAACTCCTGGACCTGCTGTTGGAAACAGTAGCCAGCACCATCAGCCAATTCCTCACAGACACAAAGACCCGGATAGAGTACCGGTGGAGCGGCCCGCCGGGGCCTAGGCCTTTACGAACCGGAGGCCTTGCGGGTTAGGGCCTTAATAAAAGCTGCTGACATCCCCTTTCCCCTCCCGCAGGACTTCCGGTACGTCACCGATCAGTGAGACCACGCTGGAAGGGCTCTGATAAAGCACACCGCCATCAACAACAATATCGAGATACGCACCATAGGTCTCCTTTATGGATGCGGGGTCATCATATCCGGCGCTTGTGCTGATGATTGGCCTGCCAAAGGTGCGAACAATAGCCAGGCAGATCTTGTTGTTTGGAACCCGAATGCCCACTGTCTTCCGCTTTGTCAACATGATTTTTGGCACCAGCCGGGTTCCTTCCAGTACAAAGGTGTAGGGTCCGGGCAGGAGCCTCTTCATTGTCTTATAGGCATAGTTGGAAACAATGGCATACCGGCTTATCTCCTTGAGGCTGTCGCAGACAAAGGAAAAGGGTTTGTCGAGGGGACGGTTCTTCAGCTTGTAGATGAGTTGTATCCCCCTTTTGTTATACAGATCACACCCTATCCCGTAGAATGTATCGGTGGGGTAAGCGATGAGGCCTTCGTTGTGCAAGACATCATTTACATGCCCGATCAGTCGCTGCTGGGGGTTATCCGGGTTGATGGAAAGGAGTAAGGTCTTTTTGGATCTGCTCATATGGATCTGAATTTACTCATGGCCCTTTTTTCTATCCTGTTTGGCTTGGCCCTGGGAAGCCTTCTCAATGTATGTATTTATCGCATCCCCATCAAAAAATCAATCATTAAACCGCCCTCTTTCTGCCCCAGGTGCGGGGAGGGCATAAGATTCTATGACAATATTCCCCTCATCAGCTACCTGCTCCTATGGGGCAGATGCAGACGCTGTCGTGAGAGGATCTCGTTGGGGTATCCCCTTGTAGAGGCCATCACCGGGTTTCTGAGCCTGGTCCTCTTTATCCGATACGGCGTGGGTCTTCAGTTTGCCATTTTGCTCCTGTTTGCCGCGACGCTGGTGACCATCAGTTTTATTGATCTCAGCCACAGGATTATACCCGATGTCCTCTCGTTGCCCGGGATCGTGGCAGGGTGGGGATACGCCCTTTTTGCCGGTCAGATCGCCTGGCTGGATTCCCTGATCGGGTCTATCGCGGGTGCGGGGGCGCTTTTTCTGGTGGCCTTTGTTTATCAACGCCTCACAGGAAGGGAGGGAATGGGTGGGGGGGACATAAAGCTTTTGGCCATGATCGGTGCATGGATGGGCTGGAGGGCATTGCCCTTTATCGTCCTCATATCTTCCCTGGCCGGCGCGGTTATCGGGTCCGTGTTCATCCTGACGGCCGGCAAGGGGTACCGGTTTAAGATACCATTTGGACCGTTTCTTTCCCTCGGCGCCCTCATCTATCTATTCTTTGGCCCTGGGCTTACAAACTGGTATTTCGATCTACTCCATTAGAGGGGCCTAAATTTGAGATTTCCGTTTTTTAGCCTGAGAACTGGAATTCTGGCGTATCTGGGCTTCTTGATTGTGACCGCCATGCTCCTCGTCAATGTGGTGATGGTAAAGTTCGAGGAAAGAGACCTGGTGGAGGCCAAACTTGAAACAGGGCGTCTGCTGCTCCATATCCTGACCCGTCAGATCGGTGAGAAGATCGGTCCTCAACAAATAGAATGGGATCGTTCTTTGCCGGAGCATCCTTTCCTGGAGGAGGTAAGGGAGTTGGTACGGCGAGGGGGGTTTTCCGATGCCCTGATCGTAAACAGGGAGGGGGCGAAGCTCTTTGACACCGGGTCATGGGCCTCCGGCCCGCGGCCCGTCAGAACTTATTCCCCGGAGCGGCCGGGGGGGGCAAGAGCCCGGAGGAGCGAGGCGGAAAGGGATGCCCTTTCTCTCACAGCCAGGACCCTCGAGATGAGAAAATGGACCTTTGACTTTTCCGGGAGCACCTGGGGCGTGATCTGGCCGGCCCATGAGCGGATCAACCTGTCCGGTCCCCTTTTTGCTGGGGAGCGTTTGATGGGTGCCGTTACCATCGGTGCCCACCTCGGCCCCCTGTATGCGATTCTGAGGAAGTCGGAAAAGACCATACTCCTCTACATATTCGTCAATACGATCATCCTTGTCCTCTTTGGAGTCTTTCTTCTCTCTCGCGCCGTGATCAGGCCGATCCACAGGCTCCTCGGTATTACCGATCAGTTCGAAGAAGGAGAGCCGGTTCCCTCCTTTGGGGATGTCCCCCGCAATGAGATCGGGCAGCTATTCCGATCGCTTAATGGGATGTTGAGGCGTCTTGAAGAGAACAAGCAGGAACTGAGGACACACATCTCCTCCCTCGAAAAGGCGAATCAGGAAATCAAAAAGGCCCAGGCAGAAATCATCAGGTCTGAAAAGGCCGCCTCGGTGGGGCGTCTGGCAACCGGGGTGGCTCATGAGATCGGCAACCCCATAGGGATCATTCTGGGGTATCTGGAGCTGCTCAAGGGGGAGGACATTGACGAGGAAGAAAGAAAGGACTTCCTGGATCGCATCGAATCGGAACTGACACGTATTGGCCGGATCATCAAACAGCTCCTCGATTTTTCAAGGCCCTCGACCGCTGAACAAAGACCGGCTGACGTCCATAAGATGATCCGGGAAACGGTCGATATGCTGGTGCCCCAGCCAATAATGGCGCACGTGGAGATAGAGACGGCCCTCGATGCAACAAGGGATACGGTGTGGGCAGGACCCGACCAGCTAAAACAGGTCTTTTTAAACATTATCCTGAACAGCGCCGACGCCATGCAAAGCGACGCGCCGTTGGATGGTGACCCCCGGCGCCGGGTGCTGAGCATCAGGACCGCAAACAAGGATGATTCAATAGAGATCATCTTTGCAGACACGGGCAAGGGGATCCCGGCGGAAGAACTGGTCCGCGTCTTTGACCCCTTTTACACCACCAAGGAGCCCGGTAAAGGGACCGGGCTGGGGCTGTATGTGTCGTACCGGATCATTGAAGAACTGGGGGGTAGCGTCCGAGCAGACAGTTCCCCCGGGCAAGGCACTACCATCACGATCAATATCCCCCTCCAGAAGGAGAACAAACCATAAACTTCTCAAAAACAGGGGGAAAGGTGTGGTAGGGGGTCTTTTTTTCTTCCACATGCCTCTAATAAGGCGCCCGGCAGTGCCGTCTCAAAATGGACGTATCCTCACACCACCCCCTACCACACCAGAATCTATTAACCCCCCTGTTTCTTGAAATGTTTTTTTTAAGATGTTGGAACAAAGCCGAGAATTGAGGGGTATCTGACAGATGTCTCAGCAACGTGTACTTGTGATAGATGATGAAAAAAACATGCGCCATATGCTGGAGGTCATGCTCGGCAAGGCAGGTTACCTTGTCGAGAGTGCCTCGGACGGTCTCGAGGCCCTTGAGCGAATGGCCCGCTCTGATTTCGGCTTTATCCTTTGTGATATCCGGATGCCCCGTATGGATGGGATGGCCTTTCTCAAGGAGGCCAGAGAACGCTATCCCGACAAGACCTTTATCATGATGTCGGCCTATGGAACTGTGGAAACGGCGCTGCAGGCGATAAAGAATGGGGCCTATGATTACATATCCAAGCCCTTTAAGAAGGATGAGGTCCTCTTGACCCTGAAAAAGGCAGAGGAGCGCGAAGGACTGAAGGCGGAAAACCTGAGGCTCAGGGCCAGGATCAGTGATATCGAAAAAAGATATTCCTTTGGCAACGTGATCGCCCGGAGCGAGGCCATGGCCAAGGTCTTCGATCTTGTCCGCAAGGTGGCCAAGCACAAGACCACCGTACTCATTACAGGGGAGAGCGGGACCGGCAAGGAGTTGATTGCCCGGGCCATACACCTCGATGGCCCCAGGGCGTCGCACCCCCTGGTGAGCATAAATTGCGGCGGTATCCCGGAAACCCTCCTTGAGAGTGAGTTCTTCGGGTACAAGAGGGGGGCATTTACAGACGCAGTCAGGGACAGGCCCGGTCGTTTTGTGGAGGCAGACGGGGGGACTATCTTCCTGGACGAAATAGGAGATCTGCCGTTGCCCTTACAGGTAAAGCTCCTGCGCGTCTTACAGGAAGAGGAGGTCACCCCCCTGGGGGGTACCGGCTCTGAGAAGATCAATGTGAGAGTGATCACTGCCACCTCAAAGGACCTTGACAGGATGGTCGCAGAGGAAAGATTCCGCGAGGACCTCTTTTATCGCATTAATGTGATGCGCATCCATATCCCTCCCCTCAGGGAGAGGAGGGGGGACATACCGGTCCTCATGGGTCATTTCATAGAAGCCTTTAACAAGAAACTCAAAAAGGAGGTGGAAGGGCCGACCTCCAAGACAGTGTCGATCCTTATGGACTACCCCTGGCCCGGAAATGTGAGAGAACTCGAAAATGTCATTGAAAGGGCCGTATTGCTTGCAACAGGGCCACTGATCACCCCGGCAGAACTCCCCTCCAATCTGACCCAGGCCAGAGACCTCCACCGTTACCTTGACCCCGAAGAGACCCTTTCTATCAAAAAGGCCTCAAAGGTGCTCCATCGGACACTCATAGAAAGGGCCCTTAAGGAGACCGGTGGCAATAGATCCCGGGCGGCCAGGCTCCTTGAGATCAGCCGGCCGATGCTCCTATCCAAGATCAAGGAATATGGACTTGAGTAGTGAAGGCCACAAAATCTATGGTTGACATCCTTTGGCCCTTTTTCTTATTGTCGTTATTGTTGTCCCCCTGGGGCAATGGGAGAAAAACCCTCGCTTCTGGGGCCGAGACTTTAGCGCACCCAAAAGGCACTGAAAACCGCAGAATATCGAAAAAGGAATATCGAATGTCGAAGTGATTCCTTCGTAATTCTGCAGTTTTCTCCGAGGCGTGGGCTCTCCGAGCCGGAGGCCGTGTTCAATATTCGATATTCAATATGCCGCGGCTACAAATATGCTGACAGGGTGCCAGACGTATGGAAACGGGTATTTTAGATATATTGATCTCAAGATTGGGGGAGTGCAAGATCTCCACACCCATGTCCGGGGTACAATTTGTAACCGATAGGGACAGGGTGCTCTTTCATTCGAACCTCAAAGCGGTGGAGACCCTCATAGAAAGCGGGAAGACCCTGCCCAGTTTTGAAATGGCCGGCCCAAGGAAAAGGATCTATTTCGATCCCTCAAAACTCAAGTGCGGAATCGTGACCTGCGGGGGGATATGCCCGGGTGTGAACGACGTGATCCGGGCGATTGTCTTTAGCCTCTTTTACCACTATGGGGTTCAGAATGTGTTCGGGTTCCGGTACGGCTTTGAAGGACTGTCCCCCAAATACACCCATGTTACCATGGAACTGACCCCCGAAAAGGTGGCCAGCATCCATCAATGGGGTGGAACCATCCTGGGCACATCCCGGGGGCCACAGGATGCCACAGAGATGGTGGACACCCTTGACCGTATGCACATCGGCATCCTCTTTGCAATCGGGGGGGATGGGACACTCCGGGGTGCCCAGGCCATTTATGAAGAGATCAAGAGACGCGATCTCAAGATCGGTGTGATCGGAATCCCAAAGACCATTGATAACGATATTTCCTTTGTTGAACAATCCTTTGGCTTTGAGACGGCAGTGGCCGAATCGAGGGATGCCATATACGGGGCCCACGTGGAGGCCATAGGGGCGCGAAACGGTATCGGTCTGGTAAAACTGATGGGCCGTGAGTCAGGATTTATCGCCGCCAATGCCACCCTTGCCACCACACAGGTCAATTTTTGCCTGGTCCCGGAGGTCCGGTTCAGCCTGGAGGCCTTTCTGAAGGCCCTGAGGGAAAGGCTTGCGAGAAGACGTCACGCCGTGGTGGTGGCTGCGGAAGGGGCAGGGCAGGACCTGATGAAGGGGACAAACCAGCGCGATCTGTCAGGCAATATACGGCTGGGCGACATCGGCATCTTCTTGAGGGATCAAATCAAGGCCTACTTCGGGCAGGCCGGGGAGGAAATAAGCCTGAAGTATATCGATCCGAGCTATATGATCAGAAGCCTCCCGGCCAACCCCCACGACTCGGTGTTCTGTCTGCTCCTTGGGCACAATGCGGTTCACGCCGGGATGACCGGCGCGACAAATATGGTGACTGGATACTGGAATGGCGAATACACCCACGTACCCATCCCCCTTGCAGTGTCAAAGAGAAAACAGATCGATCCGGACGGGAGATTGTGGAGCAGCGTTGTGGAGTCCACGGGACAACCCAAGGAGATGCTGTAAGAAAACCCGACTCGCGCCATCCCCCCTACCCTCCCCCGTTACTTCGTTGCGTCCTCGTGCGTACTTTTCCCAGACAAGCTTGAGGCGATAGGGACCAGAGGCCGGGAATAGTGCCTGTGGCGTCAAAAGGAAAAGATCTGATGTGTGGTATCTACGGGATAGTGTCTGATTCACTTTCCGGCGAAGAAATCCTGCGACGTCTCTTCCACATGGGAGGACTTCAGAGACACCGGGGGCCGGATGATCAAAGGGATATGGTCATCCCGGTCAGGGATTGCCGGGTAGGGCTCGGGTTTGTCAGGTTGTCCATCCTGGACCTGGAGACCGGGATGCAGCCGATCCAATGTCCGGCGGATCAGTCGGTTATCATCTGTAACGGTCAGGTCTACAACTATATTGAACTCCGTTCTGAGGTCAGTGGTGAGCCCTTTATCTCCAAGGGGGATACGGAGGTTGCGCTCCATCTCTACCGGAAAATGGGTGTCGATTTTCTCCACCGCCTCAATGGCATGTATGCCGGTGCCATTCTTGATCCCGTCCAGGAGAAGCTCCTGATGTTCCGCGATCGTTTCGGGATTAAACCCCTCTATTATGCAACCTGGGATGGAAACTTTGTCTTCTCGTCGGAAATCAGACCCTTGCTGGCCGGGAGCGGCCTCCCAAGACAGTTGAACCGCTCGAGGCTGGCCACGTTCTTTACCTACCGGTACCTCCCGGGTGAAGAGACCATGTTTTACGGTCTCAAGCGCCTGCCGCCCGGCTCCTATCTCGAATATGACCTGAAGAGTGGAAAATACCATGTGGCGCGTTACTGGGAGTACCATTTGGACCGCGAAGATCCCGGTCTAACGCTCGACGAGACAGCGGAGAGGCTCTATGCCCTGTTTACGGATGCCGTTCGAATCCGTCTCCGGTCAGATGTGGAGGTGGGGACTCTGCTGAGCGGCGGGATTGATTCCTCGGCAGTGACATCCCTGGTGGCGCAACTGAGACCGGATGTGCGGGTCTTTACCCTTGCCTTTGATGAGGAGAAATATAACGAACTGCCATCGGTAGAGAGGCTTTTCAAGGCCAATCCAGATCGTTTCGCCTCTGTCCGGTTGATGACACGGCTCTGCGGCAGGGACTCCCTGGGCCAGCTCCCCGGGATTGTCAGGGCGATTGAAGAGCCGATCTCGCTGGGGGCCGTCCTTCCGACGGACCAGGTCTGCGAGCTGGCGGGCAACCACGTAAAGGTGGTGCTGACAGGAGAAGGTGCCGATGAAATCTTTGCCGGCTACCGCAAATTCGTGGTCGAAATGGCAGCCCAAGAGTATGACAACCTGTCCAGGGAAGGCCAGCGAGAGCTCGAAGAGATCTATCCCGAGCTCCCATCCTATATGGCCGTAAGGGATCGTGACCCTGCGAGGCGCTATATCCAGAGCGAAATCCTCTTTGGCCGGGATGAACTCAAGAGGCTCATCGGGCAAGAACCCCCTGTGGATCTCTTCCCGGAGGATGCCCTGCCGAACTTGAGTGGAAAGGAGCATCCACTCAACGCAGCCCTGGCCATGGAGAGCCGCTTTCGCTTACCCGATTATGTTATCCTCCGTCTTGACAGGCTATCCATGAGGCACTCACTGGAGACACGCACCCCCTTTCTGGACTACCGGCTGGCCGAATTTGCCGCGACACTCCCGACGGGCTTCAAGATCCATCTGGGGCTGGGGCAAGAAAAGATGATCTGCCGCTATGCCTTTGTAAAACACTCTGTCCTGGACCGCGAGACCGCCTACCGAGAAAAACAGCCCTTTACGATGCCACTGGCAGACTGGCTGAGCAATCCGTCATCTCTGCCCGATTTTATAAGAGAGATCGTGATCGGCGATGCCGTTAAAAGACAGGGAATTTTAAATGGAACTGTGGTAAAAGAAATGGCCCGGAAGGTCTCTTCAGAGGGCGTGGGGCCCGAGACGCTGGTCTCAGAGGCCGATCGCATATTCGCAGTCATCGTCTTTACCCTCTGGTATGAAGAATTCTTTGGCTGAGAAAAGGGGTATCAATTTAACGTAACATCTCAAAGAACAGGGGGAAAGGTGTGGCATGTGGAAGAAAAAAAGACCCCCATGCCACACCACAATCGATTTATTCCCGAGTTTTTGAGAAGTTACAATTTGACTTTCTGCAAAATTGTAACTGAGACAGGGGAATGAGGGTTCGGAATCCCCATTCCGCGGGTTTCAAAAAGCGAAAGTGTTACGAAAAGGGTAAGATATCGTGAATCACAGGGATAAACAAGACGAGTTTCTGGAAGGTTTTACCAACATGCTTCTGGAGGTCTTGCAGCAACGGACGCCAGACGGCCCCCGGAGCTACGGCTTTGAGTATGAATTTATCTCACGAACCCCGCTTTCGCTCGCTCATATGGAGGCGCTTTATCGCTTTCTGCCCTCGCAGGGTTTTGAGCGGGATGAAGCAAGTTTTGTGTCTCGTTCGGGGATGTATATTACCTTTGAGCCGGGTGGGCAGATCGAATACCATAGCACGCCCATGTTTGGCTGGGATAAGAATGGTTTCCGCCGAGCACTATCTGAGATCCAGGACACCAATACCGCTATCCTGGAGACACTGGGGATCGAATACCTAGGTGTTGGCTATATCCCTGGCCGCGGGGATGCCCCTTTGTGCCTCAACACCGACCGCTACCGTCATCTGCATGCGCGGATGGCAAAGAGCGGCACAAGGGGTCGTGAAATGATGAAGGGGACGGCCTCCATTCATCTCCATGTGGTCATTCGAAATACGCACGAGATGCCGATGCTCTTTCGCAAGCTCTGCGAGCTCTCTATGGGCAGGGAATTCGGGATGTCCCAGGATCGGCGCGAGATCTGGGATAATACCGATCCCACCCGATGCGGGGAGGCCATCTGCGGCCACAAAGACCTTTTGAGTGCAGGGGAGCTGGTCAGGGCAATGGTCCGATTTGCCCTCAATGCCGTAGACCTCTGGGAGGATGTGCCGTTCAGGGAGAGGAGAGAGGTCACCTTTGATCGGTTTCTCTATCATATGACCACGATCTTTACGGATGTGCGCATCAATTGCAAAGGGCCGACGCTGGAACTGAGGACTCCGGATAGCATGCCCATGCCCCATTTTGAAGAAAAATGGCGGAGGTTTATTTCTATACTCGAAGAGATATGAGCTAACCGTTCACGGGTTCAGAGGTTCAAGGTTCCATTCTTGCCCTCAGATTCCAATTTCGGTGCGTGTTCAGAAGCGAAACCTACGGGTGCATCATTCCAAATCTGACAATGGGAGGCCCATTGGACGCTATTTGGCAAGATTACCATGTTTTCCCAACCCTCCGGGTCTTCAATCTTGTCTTTGTTTCTAACGCTGAACCTGTGAACGGCTACGATATGAGTGGGTGAAAAGAAAGGAAGATGACTTATGGCAACCGTTGAAATCTACACATCAAAGACATGCCCCTATTGTATCAAGGCAAAACAGCTCCTGGAGTCAAAGGGCATAAAATATCAGGAATATCATGCCGATGAAAAACTGGAAGTTGCACAGGAGTCTGTAAGGCGGAGCGGCGGCAAGGTGACAGTCCCGCAGATCTTTATTGACAATAACCACGTGGGCGGCTGCGATGAACTCTACGCCCTTGAACGCGAGGGAAAGCTGGATCCCATGCTCAAGGCATAGCAGAAAAGGCGAGAAGCGGGTGGTATCGCGGTAACCCCTGGAAGGGGGTAAGCTTCCCTTTTAAATCGCTTTTCCGAGTAATGGAGTAATTGGTGGCCTCCGACGCCTGGTTCATACGGTATCTTCTGGTGAGATTAGGCTCAATTTTGGAAAATAAGTGGAGTACCGAGACACATCCCGTGTCATCAAGCTCATTCCAATTAAAGTGGCATGTGCACCAATAAAAAAGTCAGGTAAAGGTGAACGCCTCTTTCCACCTCTCTTCCGATACTTAAAAAAACATTTGCCTGCAAGGCTATTCACCGTTGATCCAGTCCTCAACATTTAGCCCCGGGATATTGGTGAAGTGCCTTTTGTTACCCGTAACCAAGACCATGTTGTATTGAATTGCAATAGATGCAATCCTCAGATCTGGTTCGCTCTTTGACAGTCCCTCTTTTTCTAAGAGGGCTTTCAATCGTCCACAAATTCTGCCACTTTCTACATCAAAAGGTAGGATTTTCAAATTGGGGAAGACCTTCTCCTCAAACGCATCCAGGATCTTTTTTCTATTCTTGGTACGGTAGGCCCCGTAGTATATCTCGGAAACATCTATTGAGGTGGTAAATTGTCGCTCCATACCCTTTAACTCCTTCCAATACCGGGTAATCTCGACCACTAAATAACTATATAATAGTCATTTAGACTATGTCAACAGTAAATTCAATTCACATGCTTGACAGCCCTGAAACAAGAGGCTTGCCCAAACCTTCCGGGCGGCCACCAATGTGGCGCTTGGGCGTGATGAAGAGGTTGCTATGCCAACTTGGGGGGAAATTCGGGGAGCTGGTCAAATAGGGGATGGACCGAGCCATCCCTTATCCGTGCCGCTCGCTTTGCCGCGGCCTTGTATCTCTCAAAATCGGCCAGCACATAAACGGAAAGCTTCTGGGCCTCAAGCGACCCCTCGGCGTGGATGGTCAGCACATCCTCATAGGATGATGTCAGGTCTCTGATGAGTTTTACAAGCCGCAACCGATGCTCCGTTGGGACTCCGGCCCTGGCGCCAAGGTACTTGTCGAGCAAATCATGGGTCTCTGGATTAAAATAGTCCTTTGATGAGGGACACGTTGCAACGATGCCCCCGGCAATATCCTGGATATATTTTGTTGCCTGATGCCAGTTATCCGCAAAATAGAATTTGCAGATGTTGGCGTACATGGGGTTTGGGTATACGAGATCGGAATCAGGTTCGGAAACACAGTGTTCGCATGCAGCCCGGCCCATGACCGCCGTTGCCTCGGTGTACATCGTCAGCCATGTCAGTTTCTCGCGGATATGACCGGCCTTTTCTATTCCGTTATACTCGGCCATGAGTGCGGCTGCACCGGTCACTATTTCTAACTCGGCGGCCTTATAGGTCTCTGCGCTGAGTCGATGAAAGTTTGCAAACATATAGGCAACTTGACCTGCGAACTCCCACTCCCCTTTTAGATAAATCCTCTCGTTGGGAACAAAGACATCCTCAAAGACTATTGTGGCGTCATTGATGTATATACTCGCGCTGATGGGATGATCAAAGACGTTTTCAGGATCACTGACCTCCGGTTGTGCAGAGATAAGGGTCACGCCTTTGGTATTGACCGGTATGGCAAAGGCCACTGCATACTCTTTGTCAGGCTCTCCCATGGCCCGACAGGGGGCCACCAGGATCTCATTGCACAGGGGGGCCTGGCTGATGTGGGTCTTGGCACCTCTGACGATGATTCCGTCTTTCCTCTCTTCAACGATCCGCACATAGTAATCCTTGTGAGTCTCTTGCTGAGAGGGTCTCAGACTTCTGTCTCCCTTGACATCGGTGAGGGCCATCGCAAATGAAAGATCATTTTTTTGAAGAAATCTTCGATATTCTTCGACACGTCCCGCATAATCCGTGCCGTATTTTTTGTCAATCCGTGGGGTGACAACGGTTAGGGCGTTGAGTCCATCCTTGGCGACAAATTTGGCCCCCGAAGGTTTGCCAAAACAGACCCTGGCCCATAGCCTTACAACCTCTCGCAATCTGAGAAGATCTTCCCGGCTCTTCTGTGGCATCAAGGCAAAGCTCACCCGGTCGCCTTCCGCATTCCTTTCAGTGAGCAGGTCCTGGTATCGCGGGGCCTGATTGAGCACATAGTCCATGGCCATCCAGTCCCTGCAGATCCTGAGTATCGGGTGTTGGGTGACATCCCCGACCCTTTCCCCATCACAATAAACCACCCTGTCGTCTTTCAGGCTTTCGAGGTATTGTTCAGGTGTCTTTAGTGGCATCTTGCCCCCTCTTTTGTTACAGGATTGGCGATTGTCGATTTGCGATTGTCGATTGAAAAATATCTAAAAAACAAGATGATAAATCCCCAAGAACCCAAAAACATTTTCTTGAACACTATAGTATCAATTCAGCTTTTTTCGTAACACTTTGGCTTTTTTCAAAATCGGCACTTGGAGAGGGCAATGAGGGTTCCGGAATCCCCATTGCCCTGCTTTCACAAAGCTAAGGTGTTACCTTTTTTCAAAATTGGAACTGAGACAGGGGAATGGGGGTTAGGAAATCCCCATACCCCGGGTTTCAAAGGGCTAAAGTGTTATAATGGTTCAAAGAGAAGCGGACCCCTTTATCCACCGTGTCCCTGGAAACAGCATGCATCTCCTCGAGGTATCTCAGATGCGAAATGGCCTCTCCGGTTGCAAACCATTTTTGGGCCAGGGGAAATTGGTCCCACGACCGGTATGCGATGTCCCACGTCATCTCCGAGGCAACCTGGAAGGCGTTTTTGGGACCGGCCTGGAGTATCCTGAGGACCTCTTTGGCCCGCCGGTCGTGGTGTGTCTTTAGCTCCTCAATCCGCTCTTTAAAATTTCTAAAAAGCCGTCTGTGCCCGGGTAACACCAGATCGACCGCCAGCCCGCTGACCTTGTCGAGACTGGCCAGATAATCCCTTAGGGGGTCTTCCTGATCGGACCAGCACTGGATGTTAGGGGTGATATCGTTGAGGATGTGGTCTCCGGAGATGAGAATCCTTTTCTCCGGTTCATAGAGGCAGGTGTGACCCCGGGTATGACCGGGGGTCTCGATACACCTAAAAAGGTAGCCCCCGACCCTGATCGTGTCGTCATCTCTCAGGATGCTCAGCTCCGGAACCCACGCCGACCTGAACCGGTAACCCGGGTGGCTCTCCAGGGCATTTTGAAGCTCGTTTCTTGGAAAGCCCATAAGACCGGCGTATTCGACCATCGGTTCCCAGCCCCCCCAGGCCTCGATGATCTCGGTGTCCGGCCGGTTAAAGTATGTCCGGGTGGTCTCTGTAACCAGTCTGGATACGAGGCCGAAATGATCGGCATGGAGGTGCGTGATAAAGAGGTCGGTCTCCCTCAGATCAATATCCAGTTCTTTGAGACCGCCCTTCATGGCCTCAAGGCACTCCTCCCGGTTTAGGCCCGTATCAATCACCAGATTCCGATCCGCTCCCCTTATCACATAGGAGTTGAGGTATTTGAGCGGGCTCTTTGGGAGGGGTATTTTTATCCGGAACAGGTCCGGCAAGATCTCTTCCATCATAAACACGTCCTTTCACTGTAGCAGGAACTCAATCAGAGTCTTGGTTTGTAACTTCTCCGTAAGATGCAAGTATCTTTTAGGTTAATCTATTTGATTCATTAGTAAAAAGGTTTTCCCGTCTGAAAAGAAACCGCAGCTGAGAAAACTGACCACTAACCACTGACCACTAATTTCGCTGCGGCCTTGGAGACTTCTTACGAGACCCTTAATTTTGAAGAAAGCCAAATCAATAATTTATACCAAAATATCCAGATTTTCAAGGGGGTAGGAGACACAGGAATGGACATAGCCAAACTGCCTGTCCGACTTCCGGACCAGGGCACCGGGGGGCTGGAAGACCTTTCCGGCCAGGATTTTTGCCCTGCACATGCTGCACTCACCGGAACGGCAGAGGGACGCGACCGTGATGCCGCCGCTTTCCAGGGCCGCGAGGAGTGTCTCACCGGCACTCCCTCTTAGGGTCTTGTGGCCATTGACCGTTATGGTAAAGATATCGTCTGGCCTTGTCTCCTCGGTCCAGCCAGGATAATCGCAGATATTCTTGGGCGTGCCGTAGAGCTCTTTCCTGATCTTCCGTCTCTGGATCCCCAGTCTTTCCAGCTCGGGAATACAAAACGCAACCATCTCTTGAGGGCCGCACAGGTAAAAAGTCTTGTCTCCCACCTTTTCAAGCGTCTCCCCTATAAGACGACCCGTGATCAGACCGCTGTGGCCCTGGTATCCCTCTCCCGGCTCTTCAATGACCGGCACGTAGTGGATATTCTCAAAACGCTCCGATATCGTCTTTAGCGTATTGTGAAAAATGGCGTCATCAAGGCCCTTGTTTCCATAGAAGAGATATATCACGCGGTCGAGACCGCATTCAACAACCTCACGGATCATACTCATAAAGGGGGTGATGCCGCTTCCCCCTGCAAGAAACACCATCTTCCTGTCATGAAAGAGGGGGTTGAAATAGAAGTCTCCCGCGGGTCCGGAACTCTCAAAGATGTGCCCCGTTTTTATCTCATCGAGGAGATAGTTTGAAACCAGCCCCCCCTCCACGCGTCTCACGGTGATATCATAATACCCGGTCTGATTGGGAGGCGAGGAGATGCTATAAGGCCGGGTGGTTCGGACCTTTTCTATCTCCAGAGACAGCGAGATATACTGGCCCGCCTGAAAAGGGGGGAGATAATGCCCTGTGGAGACCAGTCGCAGCGTCGTGGTGGATGGCGTCTCTTCGATGATGTCCGAGACACGGAGTTCCAGCCGGGGGGGGTGGAGAAGATTGATGTACTGCTCAGGGGCATCTTTATCCCTGGTGTAGTCTATTCCGTACTTTCTGCTTGTCTCTATCTCCTCGACAATCTGGTGGTATCCGTCAAATTCCTGGAAGATCGCCTTTTTCATGTTACCCCCTGTCGTATTCCTTGATGATTGAATTGGCCGCAGACAGGCCGGCCTGTAAGGTGGGCTGAAAACCGCAGTCTCCGATCCATCCACTGGCAAAGTAGAGGCCTTTGATGGGAGAGTTTCGGCCCGGCTGGAAAAACATGGAGTCCTTTGTGTACTGCTCAAAGCCGTAGATGGCACCATTCGGGTGCCCCAGATATCGCATGAGGGTCAGCGGTGTCGCCACTTCCAGCTCCTCGATGTGTTTTCGCACATCGGGAAAGACGCCTTCGACCCTCCGCAACATGGCCTCGGCGCATCGGTATTTTGTGTCGTGATACCGTGAGGGGGGGATGCGCAGCCAGGGCTCGCCATATTTCAGGGTAACGATGTTGGCCTGACAGGTCCCGGGGGGAGAAAACCCAGGGTCAGCCACATCATAACAGCTCAGGACCATCATCTCATCATCGATATCCACCCTTCGCATCCGATCCAGATTTCTGTCGGTGATATCCGTATGGGCCATGAGAAAGGTGGTGGATTCGGTGATACCCAGCTCCGAAGGGTCGCAGTCAAGCCCCGCAAAAATAATAAATGCGGAGGGGCTGAGCGTCCTTCCCCGCATCTCCCTCAGGGCCTGACCCGGTACGTCTTCGGGGTCAATAAGCCGGACATAGGTGGAGACCTGTGAGGCATTGGAGACGACAGTCCTCGCGGGTATGTGATCGCCATCTTGGATGATGACCCCCCTGACAGCGCCGTTCTCCACGAGGATCTTCTCTGCACCGCAGTTAAAGCGGGCCGTGCCGCCACTAGAGAGAAACCGGTTCAGGAGGGCATTGGAGAGGGCCTGGGAGCCGCCTTTCAGGTGAAAGGGTTTAAACTCGATATAGACAAAGAATAGCATGGCCAGATAGGCAAAGGAGAGTCTCGTGGGCGGCAGACCCAGAAACCCCCAATAGACCGAGATCACCGCCTTGAGCAACGGGTCGGTAAAGAGCTGATCCAGCACCTCGATCGCGGGCCTGAAGGCGTGGCTGTAAAGGACCGGGTATTTGTCACGGGAGGGTTCAGGATCTTTGAAATAGAAGGCTGCCAGCATCTGGTTGGCATAGGTGTAGGCCAGGTCAAAGAACCTTTCTATCCCCTCTCTTTCGTGCGGGAACCTCGCCTGAAGTTCAGAAATAACCTGGTCCTTGTTGGTCTTGAGGCGCAAACTTGACCCATCGGGCATGGCCACATGAAAGAGATCGGGCATCTCGACAAATGCCAGATCATCCATTACCCCCAGCTTGTCGAGGAGCATCCGGAGAGGCCCCGGCATTTCCGGGGTTCCCATCCCGCTGAGCTGGTGAAGTGCCACCTCAAATTCAAACCGGCCGCGGCAGAAGCTGGTGGCACATCCGCCAGGCACGTTATGTCTTTCAAGGAGCAGGACATGGAGTCCCTTTTGCGCCAACCCCGCAGATGCGGTTAGCCCCCCGTTACCCGCCCCGATCACGATTGCATCGTATCCTTCCATCTATCCTCCTATTCCCCCTTCTTTGCCCGTTCGATCTCCATCTCCTTGAGCTTTCTTCGCATGACCTTGCCGACCGTGCTCTTGGGAAGTTCATCCATAAACTCCACCAGCTTCGGCACCTTGTAGGCCGCGAGTTTTTCCCTGCAAAAGGAGATCACCTCGGCTTCCGTCAGGGTCTCACCCGGCCTGGCCACGACAAAGGCCTTGACCGTCTCACCGCGGTAGGGGTCCGGGAGCCCCACGGCGCATGCCTCCTGTATCTTGGGATGCTCGTACAGGACCTCGTCGATATCCCGGGGGTAGACATTGTAACCACCGGCGATGATCATATCCTTTTTGCGATCCACGATAAAGAGATACCCCTCGTCGTCCATATACCCGATATCTCCGGTATAAAACCACCCGTCCCGGATGGCATCGGCGGTCTCCTCGGGCCTCTTGTAATACCCCTGTGTGAGCTGGGGACCCTTTAGCAAGATCTCACCTGATTCCCCGATGGCCAGATCCCTTGTGCCTGTCTCCAGATCCACAATGCGGCAGTCCGTATCCGTGACCGGGACACCCACACTTCCCACCTTTGTCCTCCCTCGCCAGGGGTTGGCGTGGGAGAGCGGAGAGGTCTCGGTCAGACCATATACCTCGATGATGGTCGCGCCCACTGTCTTTTCCCACTCCCGGATCGTCTCCACGGCCAGGGGGGCGGCCCCGGATACACAACCCTTGATAAAGGAGAAGTCTGTCTTTTGGAAGTCCGGGTGGTTGAGAAGCCCCACATAGATGGTCGGGACACAGGGAAACCAGTCAGGACGGTATTTTCGGGTCATCTCAAGGACGATCCCCGGTTCGGGCCGTGGGATCAGGATGACGGTCAACCCCCTGTAGATACACTGGTTCATGACCGCTGTGAAGCCCGCAGAATGGAAGATCGGGAAGATGCCGATCACGCTCTCTTTCCCATCTTGCGCGTCATAGACCCAGACCTTTAACTGCTGGACGTTGATACTGAGGTTGGCATGGCTCAGCATGACCCCTTTGGAGATCCCGGTGGTCCCCCCGGTGTACAGGAGGGCGGCCAGGTCATCAAAGGCCACATCGGTCCTGGGCGGGGTGGCGGGATATCTCTTTAGGAGGTCCATAAAGTCGTGCACCCCCTCATCCGGATCTGTCTTGCGGTGGAGGTCCTTTTTTACAAAGGGAAAGATCTGTTTTTGGGGAAAGGGGAGGTAGTCGCGGATATGGCAGGTGATCACGGTCTCGATCCCGGTCCTTTCCCTGAGCTTGAGGATCCTGGGTATCAGGAGATCCAGGCTGATGGCCATCTTTGAATCTGAGTCGTTGAGCTGATATGCCAGTTCGCTTTCCGTATAGAGGGGGTTATGCATGACCACAACGGCACCCAGCCTGAACACCGCATAGGCGGCAATCACCACCTGGGGGATATTGGGCAGCAGGATGGCCACCTTGTCCCCCTTCTGGATACCCAGCGCAGAAATGGCCGCGGCAAACCGGTTGACCAGTTCATCCAGTTCCCTGTAGGTGATCCTCTTCCCCATCATGATGAGGGCCACATTGTCAGGAAATCTCCTGGCCGTTCTCTCAAGCGCAGCGGGCATGGTGATCGTCTCATAATCCACACTGGGGGGAACCTGGGGCGCGTAGGCCTTGTGCCAGATCCTCTCTTCCATGGCTATTCCTCCATAGTATCGCCTCTCAAAGGTTCAGGCTTCAGAGGTTCAAAGGTTCAGGGTCTTGTTGGATTTCCAAAATTTTTGGCATTTTAAATTTTAGGCATTCCCATATGTCTTTATCAACTCGTTGATGATAATGAGTTTCTGGATCTGGTTTGTCCCGGCCCCGAATTCGATCCCCTTGACATCCCGGTACATCCTTTCTATGGGAAACTCCCGGATAAACCCATAGCCGCCAAAGACCTGCACCGCCTTGCCAACCGCCCTGACCCCCACCTCCGCGCAGAAGAGTTTGGCGTAGGAGGCCTCCAGCCTCACCCGCTTTCCCGAATCGGCCATTTCTGCCGCCCAGTAGGCCAGGACCCTCCCTGCCTGGATCTCCGTGGCAATATCGGCCAGGATCTCCTGCATCATCTGGAAGGTAATAATGGGGGCACCAAACTGGACCCTTTCCGAGGCATATTTGAAGGCCAGATCCAGGGCCCCCTGGGCGACCCCTATGGGCGCAATGGAATAGACAATCCTTTCCCGATCTAGCCCGCTCATCAGGACGCGGAGCCCCCGGTTTTCCTCCCCCAGGAGATTTTCAGCAGGGACCTCGCAGTCCTCAAAGATCAGCTCCCCGGTGGGGGAGCCCCGCACCCCCATCTTTTTCAGGCTCCTGCCCCTGGAAAACCCCGGAAATTCCTTTTCAACGATAAAGGCCGAAATCCCGTGCTGTCCTGCCTCCGGGTCTGTCTTGGCATAGACCACCGCGATGTCAGCAATCGGACCGTTGGTGATAAACATCTTGGTGCCGTTGAGGATATACCGGTCTCCCCTCTTTTCTGCCCGCGTCCGCATGGACAGGGCATCGGAGCCTGCCTCGGGCTCTGTGATGCAGATGGCCCCGATCTGATTGCCCTGGATCAGATCGGGAAGGTATCTTTTTCTCTGGGTCTCGTTGCCGTTTCGATAGATGTTTTCGGTACAGAGGATCGCGTGCGAGCCATAGGTGTTGGCCGTGGAGACGCACCCCCTTGCCAGTTCTTCCATCACCAGGACGCAGGAGAGAAAGTCAGAATCGCTTCCCCCATAGCGCTCGGGGATGGAGATCCCAAAAAGGCCCATATCGGCCATGGCCCTGAAATTCTCCCCGGGAAACCGCTCCGCCTCATCGATCTCGGAGGCCAGGGGGATGACGTCCCTGTCCACAAACCTGGCAACCGTCTCCTTGAGCATCCGCTGCTCTTGCGTCAGCTCAAAGTCCATTGTGCCCCTCCTCTGCCCAGAGCATTGGCGGTCTTGATCTTGCAGCCCATGACCGTCATTTTGACCCGGCCTCGATGACAAACATCAGGTCGTCATCCTTCAGGGTGGCCTCGTTCTGGGCCACGATCTCCAGTATCGTACCATCGGTGGGGGACTTGATCTTTTGAAATACCTTCATGGTCTCAAGGAGCGCCAGCACCTGTTTCTTTTTGACCCGATCCCCTTTTTCCACATACGCGGGTTGGTCAGGCGCCGGTCTCCTATAGAATACACCCGACATGGGGGCCCTTACTTCAACCCTCCTGTTGCCACCGGTTACAGTCATCTTTTTACCCCTTTCTCTTTCCATATCCGGAAATCACCTCGCCCTTAGCCCGAGGATCTCTCGAACCTCTCCGGGTCCTGCAATCTCACGACCCACCTCGCGGACAATTTTGACCAGCGCCTCGACGAGCTCCCCATTGTCCCTGGCCCTTTCGCCGTTTGGGAGATAAAAGGTGTCTTCAAGGCCCGTCCTGACGTTCCCCCCCAGCTCCACGCACCTCCGGTGCAGATCCCATATCTCGGCGCGCCCCACCGCAATGACCTGGTAGTGGCTATCGGGGGGCATCTCCTCGATCAGGAGCGGGAGCCAGTCCGCTTTGGCCGGCATGCCGCTCGCAACCCCCATGACCAGCGAGATGTGGGCAGGCCCGTCAAACATCCCGTTCTGTTTGTAAAGGCCGACACTCCTCACGATCCCCGAATCAAAGCACTCAAATTCCGGGACCACATGGTTTGCCCGCATCGCATCCAGAAACCCCTTGACCTTCTCCACCGGATTGTCAAAAAGGGTCGGCGGCCATGCCCAGGATCTGTCCTTCCGCAGTTTCAGATAATTGAGCGATCCGGCGTTACACGCGGCCATTTCCGGTTTGAACTTTTCAAGACAGGCAAGGGGGCCCGATATATCGGGACCCACCACCCCTGTGCTCATACAGATGCAGATCTCCGGGACCCGGTCCCGGATGGCGTCAAGGATACGGCCCACCGTCTGGAGGTCCCAGGTGGGGAGATGCCCCATCCCCTTTTCCTGATTCCGGAAGTGGCAGTGGACAATGGTCGCCCCGGCATTAAAGGCCTGTTCGGCGTGATCCGCCATCTCCTCGGGCGTCACCGGCACATGGTGAACCGCCGGATCCGTGAGCACCCCTGTCAGGGCGCATGTGATGACCGTCTTTGAACTCATTTCTTCCTCCCTTAGACAGGCTAACCCATGTCGCTGGTTGTGGCGATGCCGTCAAAAATAAATCTGCAAAGATCTTCTGTCAGGCGATCAGGGGATATCTCCCGGTCAAAGACCACTCCGGTGAGACAGACATTTTCAATCGAGCCCAGAATCACCTGCCGGACAAACCGGGGGGAGATGTCCCCCCGGATCTCCCCATCCCTGATGCCTTCTTCAATAATCCCCAGCAATATGTCGCTATATGCCTTTACCAGTTCATAAGGCTCGCTCTCGTAATAGTCCGAAAGGCTTCTCACCTGAAGCAGGAGGATCTTGGCAAAGACCCGGTGGGTGGCATAGACATTGATATGAGACCAGATAAGCTTTCTCAGCTTGTTTAAGGCACCTTTGATCCCCTTTAGATCCAGTTCCACCTGCAGGCGATAATGTTCGAGGTATTCAGCCAGGACCTGGTAGAGTAGATCGCGCTTGTCCTTGAAATATTTGTAGATGAGCGCCTCGGTGACCCCGGCGGTCCTGGCGATCTCTGCCGTCGTGATCGAGGCAAAGTCCTTTCCTTCAAGGAGGGCCCTGAGGGCATCGGCTATCTTGGTGCGGCCCGGCGGAAAAGGCCTGCCTTGAGGGGCGGGGAAAACCCCGGATGCCTTTTTGGCCTTGAGCATGGCCTAGCCCTTCCCCTTTTTTGCTCGCATCTCCATAAAGAGTTGAATCAGGTCTTTGTGCTCCCGGCTCTGAAGCCTGATGCCCTGATAGGCAGACTCCCAGTCAAGGACTTGATCGAGAGACTGGTCAAGGCTTGCTTCAAGCCCCTGTTTTATCAGGCTCATAGCGTCAAATGATCGCTGTGACAGCGTGGTGGCAAGACCGGACACCTCTTGATCCAGCGCGTCATCCGGCACGGATCTGTAGATCAGACCGATGGCTGCCGCTGTCTTCCCATCAATCTCTTCCCCGAGCAGTGCCAGCTCTCTCGCCTTTACCAGACCCACCAGTCTCGGAAGAAAATACGTCCCTCCCCCGTCCAGGATGAGCCCGATATGAATAAAGTTTTCACGAAACCTGGCGTCATGCGAGGCGATGACAAAGTCCCCTGAAAGCGCCAGATTGGCCCCGCCGCCGACCGCCACACCCCTTAGCTTGACCACAACAGGCTGGGGGATTCCGCGCAGGCCCTTTATCACACCACCAAAGATTTTCACCCCCTCCATCCAGTCGGTAGCGGGACGGTCTTCAAGAAAAAGGGAGATATCAGCGCCCGAGCAAAAATTTCCACCGGCCCCTTCCATAACCAGGACATGCGTCTCCTTGTCCGATGAAAGTCGCTCCAGGAGGTCGTGGAGTTCCGCGACCATATCATGGTTCAGGGCGTTTAAGACCTCGGGCCGGTTCAGGGTGACCGTAGCGACCTGCCCGTCCTTTTCTAACCGTATAAATTTGTATGTCATGATACAATTCCTCTACTCCAGGGTTGATGTTGTCGGCTCCGGGAGATACCCTTCAATGGCCATTGGGTTAGCAATATTCACCTTCTTGGAAAGCATAATAAATAAATGTTTTTATATCAAAGAGTTACTCTTGTTAGTAAATATCACTTATTTTGTCAAGTATCTTTGAGAGGGTGGCCTTGGGTAACCGTTCACGGGTTCAAAGGTTTCCCGATTTACCTCCCTGGCAAAGAGGTA
>CAZXCQ010000052.1:0-25778 GCA_964639275.1 uncultured Desulfobacteraceae bacterium
GGGGAAAAGAATGCAACCTTGAACCCCTGAACCTTTGAACCCGTGAACGGTTACCATAATCTACGACGCAGTGCAATAAAAAGACAATCTCCCCTCCCTCTTTGCATGGACCTTTAACCAATAATGTCAGAATTTTATTGAAATGTCAATATAATAAAGACTATATCACAGAATATTATGACTTTTCCACTAAAAAAATAATTTTGTGCGCTGCACAAAAAACCCTTGACAATCCAAAATTCTTCCCTATAATATGCCTATCCTTGATCGCGGGCAAAAAACAAATCATTTTTTAGGAGGTATCAATACCATGGATTCAGTAAAATTTGCAAAGCAGATGATCGATTTTCAGAAGACCACATTTGACAACAGCTTTAACGCCATGGTCATGCTCCAGGAACAGACTGAGAAGATGGTTAACACGTTTCTGGACCAGGCCACATGGCTTCCCGAGGAAGGAAGAAGGGTCATCAATGAATGGGTTGACGCTTACAAGAAGGGGAGAGAGGATTTCAAGAAGACCGTTGACGAGAACTTTAAGAAGGTAGAAGGTTTCTTTGCGGCTTCGGGTAAGACCAAAAAAGGCTAGATCCAAACAATGAGGACGGGCCGTTTGATCCAAGATAAGAGAGGAGGATGAACAATGGATCACAATCAGATGTTGAAACAGATGATTCAATTCAACAAGAGCGCCTTTGACAACAGCTTTAATGCCATGGTCATGCTCCAGGAACAGATTGAGAAGATAGTTAACACGTTTTTGGACCAGGCCACATGGCTTCCCGAAGAGGGGAAGAAGGTCATCAATGAATGGGTTGGTGCCTACAAGAAAGGACGTGATGATTTCAGAAAGGGTGTTGAGAAAAGCTTTAAGGGAGTTGAAGACTACTTTGCCACTTCCCAAGAGGACAAGGGTGAGTAAGCCTTCCAAGACCGAGCAGTGAAGGGTGTAAGAAATGAAAAACATCTTTGATGCCACAATGGATTTATATGGATCTCTTACCCATTGCCTGGAAAGGTTCTCTGAAATCAATATGAAGATGATCAGGGCGACCGGTGGGCAGGTCATGGCCACACAAACATACTGGAGTGGAGTCTTCAAGTATGTGAATGAGTTTATGATCCCTTATTGGATCGCCCTGAAGGCCTTTGGTAGTGTAGAGAAAGATAAATTGGTGAGCCACCCGCCTTGGGAGAGCCTCAGGGACTATATTGAACTCTTGCAGTTTAATCTTCAGGTTGCCGAAAAGGGGTTAACCAGTTCAGTGGGAATGATGAACGATTACCATCTTCGGGAAATGACCAGGGCCTTTTCCGCATGGCTCAACACGATCTTGGACCGGGAGGGTGAAGATATAGAGATGTTCATGGCCAGACAGGCAAGACTGATACAAAAGGTGACCTATGCCTATCCAAAGGCTATTCAGGAGATCAAACCGGAATACGGTTTTCACTTTGAAGAGAAGGGCTATGTAAAATCAGGTGAAACAGACCGATTCCTGCTCTACCAGGTTCTTCCCACGGATAAGAAAGTCAGGGTCAGGAAAAGGGGCAAACCGATCATTATCATCCCTCCCTATGTCTTGGGACCCAACATTCTGGCCTTTCTGCCCAAAGAGAATAAGAGCTACGTGCACGCCTTTGCGAATCAGGGGATTCCCACCTATGTCCGAATCATGAAGGATATCAACACCACCCCTTCGGTCCAGATTATGACCGGAGAGGACGACGCCCTGGATACCCGTTTCTTTTGCGAGTCTGTGAACGAAAGGCACGGGAGAGCGGTGACCCTGAACGGTTTTTGCCAGGGGGGATTTATCGCCGTTGCAGATCTCCTTTCGGGCGAACTGGACGGCCTGGTGGACGCACTCATTACGTGCGTGGCGCCCATGGATGGCACCCGAAGCAAATCCCTGGTGGAATATATGGAGCACCTGCCGCCCCGATTCAGGGACCTGGGTTATGCCGTGAAGGCCTTGCCTAACGGAAATGAAGTAGTGGACGGCAAGGTGATGAGCTGGGTCTATAAACTGAAAAGCATGGAAAAGGAGGCACCGATATTCTCCTTCTATCGTGATCTGATGATGTTTGATGGGTCGGAAGATCAAGAGGTTGAGATCAGCAAGACCGCGGCGGCCCTCAACAACTGGTTGATCTATGATCGGGGTGACCTCCCGGTAGCCATCACCAAAATGAGTTTTGACTCATACACTATTCCGGTGGATAAGGACGGGACCCTCCCCATCAAGCTCTTTGGCCGAAGACTCAATTTCAAGCGCCTGGAGGAAAAAGGGATCCGGTTCCTTATCTGTTATGCGGAAAGGGATGATCTGGTGGACAAAGAATCGGCCCTCGCCCCATCGGATTACATCGATGTGGAGGTAACGGCCTTCCCAAAAGGCCACGGTTCCATCGCCACCTCATGGTCTCTTCCCTCATCCGAATGTGCCCTTCATACCCGTTTTGGTGACAACTGCCGGGGTCCTGTCCGTTATCAATTGGATCTTGAAGAAGGCATGTGAGGAGGTCTTGTCATGGACAGACACTTCCTGGAATTCTGGGGGAATTATCTGATCAATGTTGCCAAGGGACAGAGAAAACTGGAGGAGATGACCGAATGGATCACTCAGGGGTTCAAGGGTTTTGAGGACCTGACAGCCATGTTCAGGAGGTTTTATGGGCTTGATCGCATTCTCGAAGGCAGTCCCGATTACCCGAAGCGCTGCAAAAGGGCAGAGAAGGATTTTTTGCATTCCTTACAGGATTACCTGAAGCTCTTTGGAGTCGTTTCACTGCAAGAGCACCTGGCTTTGGTCAAGAAATACGAGGAACTCAAGGAGAAGGTTGCAACACAGGAAGAGACCGTAAACAATCTCAGGATGCTATTGGAGGAGAAAGGGGTCGGTCAGGCAGAGGTATTCAAAGGTTTTCAGGACCTTGTTGAGAAACAGGGCCAAGAGTTCCAGGATCTGATAAAGGGATTCAGCAGACTCTTCAAAGAGGGTCCCTCTACCGAAGAAAAATGATAGTGCTCATTTCTTTGCTAAAACCATGACCTGTGGCTCCATATATCATCCTGGAGATCCTTCATATCCTTTTGAACCATCAGGTAAAGAGAGGCGTTTTGGATGGCCAGGCCCCCCTGAAGCGCCAGGGCAGAGACAAGCATAATCTCGTCATCGGTGAACTCCCTCGGGACCCCGCTGTAAAGCCTCAAGACGCCTATGACCTCCTCTTTTGATTTTATGGGAACAGAGAGGATGGCGGCTATACCCTCCTCCTCTTTTTCTTTTCTGTATTGAACGCCTTTGTCAGTCGAAATATCCTTGACCACCACAGGTTTGCCCTTCAGGGCGTCGGAAATGCTCTTTTCACCGGATATGGGGCCCTTGTTGAGGTATTTTTGGCTCAGACCATAGCTTGCCACCAGTTCCAGATTTTCCCTTTCTTCGTCGAGCAAGCGAACAGAAGAGGCTTTTACTCCGAGGGCCCCGGCAACATCGGCAGATAATATGTTCATTATCTTTTTTATGTCCAGAGTGGAATTGATGTTTGCAGCCAGGTCGTGAAAGAGCTTGGTGTTTCTTATTACTTTTTCAAACAACCGGGCGTTTTCAATGGCCATGCCTCCCTGTTCCGCAAGGGCAACCATAAATTCTATCTCGTCTTTTGAAAAATCCTTGGGTTTAGATGTATAAAGGGTGAGGACCCCTATGACCTTCCTTTTTACCGTCACGGGTACAATGAGCATAGAGGCGATGCCCTCTGCCTTCTTGGCTTCGTGCTGTTCCAAACGAGGATCTGTGGAGGCATCCCGGGCGTGAAGATAGCCTTCTTTCATGACGACGGACACTATCTTTCCCAAAGTGAGGGCTGTCTTAAAATATTTTTTAGAAAGTCCTTTCTGGGCCATAGGTATGAACTCATCCCTTTCCTCATCGACCAGCCAAAGACAGGCGGCCCTCCCTTTCATGGTGTCAATAGCGCTTTGGACAATCAGTTCAAGGAGTTCATCTTTATCAAGGGTCGTTCCAAAGGCCCTGCTCACCTTGCAGAAGGTCTTGAAATAGTCATTTTTTTGGGTCATGTTTTTTCTCCTTACGGACGCTTATTTCATATCAAAACTTCCATAGTTAATCATATCGCCAAAAAAGCATTCACCTTAACGATTTGTCCGTGAAGGACAGGGCGGCGTGGCTAGCGAGAAGAGGCCTTTCTCTTGGCTCCTCGTCCCGATCTTTCAACCACTTGGCGATCCTGGGCGCAAACTCCTTTTGACACTTGGAGCTCACATAGATGCCAATATGGCCGGTATCCAGACAGATATCTTCGGTATCCTTGCTCCCCACCCTGCTGGTTAAGAGTTCACAGGCACCCGGGGGAACCAGATGGTCGAACCTGCCGTAGAAATTTATGAGGGGCATGGTGATCTTTTTGAGATCGACCCTTTGTCCTCCCACCTCCATCTTGCTCTGGATAAGCAGGTTCTTGTGGTAACAATCCTTAACAAACTGCCGAAAGGTTTCTCCCGGCACATCGGGGCTGTCAAAGATCCATTTTTCCATCCGGATGAAGTTCTCCACAAAGGCCTTGTTATCCATGTTTTCCAAAAAGCCCACATACTTGTCAATCATCAGGCGGGCAGGGTTAAGAAGTAGAAAACCGAAATTCATCAGATCTCCGGGCATATTCCCAAAGGTATCCACCATCCGATCCACATCGATCTCCTTCATCCAGATGTGCAGGAGGCCTTGATCCGTATCAAAATTGGTTGGGGCCACCGTGGTAACAAGATTCTTGACCTTCTCAGGGTGAAGGGCCGAATAGATGACACAAAAGGTCCCGCCCATACAGATTCCCATCAGATTGATCATGGGGAGATCATGGGTTTGCCGAATAAAGTCCACAATGTTGTTCATATAACCGTTTACATGATCGTCGATAGTCAGATATCGATCCTTGCGTTTGGGGTAGCCCCAATCGATCATGTAAAGATCAATCCCATCTCTTAAAAAGGATTGCACCACGCTCCTTCCTGGCTGAAGGTCGAGCATGGTCTCCCTGTTGATTAGGGCGTAAACAACCAAAAAGGGGGTTTTTGCTTGAATCTCAGTGATCGGCTTATAATGCTTCAGTTTTACCCGGTCTTCCTGGTAGACGATTTCGTAAGGTGTGCTGGCAATCGCGGTATCCAGCGGACCGAGCAAGATATCAGACGCCTTTTGGGCACGGGCATGAGCTCTGTCGGCATCCTCGGCCAGCTTTGCTAAAATGAGGTCTACAGGGATCTTGGGCTTAGCCATGTAACCACCTCCTCCCGCTGGCTAAGGGCTCGCTCCAAAATGACTTCACCCTTTGCCATCTCAGCTTCAGGTCATCTTCGGTCGCCGCTCAATCGTGAGGTCTTAGAAATAGTTCACTATTCCTATGGCTTCACTCAATCGCGGCAACCCAATCTGACCCCAATCTGACCCCAATCTGAGCGTCAATTCTGCAAAGTTATTTTTGAGCGAGCCCTAACCAGCTGAGCAGTCAAGTGATTGAGCGGTCTTTTTCAAGTTGTCTGACCCTCTTCTTTAACTCATAAAGCTCCTTGTATAGATCATCCATCTCCTTGTTGGTGGCTACTGGAAGAGATTGCATAATGTCCTGGAGTATCTCCTGTCTGGCCACTGCGAACTCCTCCATTGCATCAAGGGTCTTGCCAAGGACCTGAGTGTATTCAGGCGATTTGAACAGGGTCATGTAGTGGCCTTCAAGGATCTTTAGCGACATCCGATAGTAGTCTTGTGAGGTCTCGGGAAGCTTTCCTTCCTCGGTTAATGCCTCGAGCTTTTCCTGCATCACCTTGAAAGATTTCTCCATGGGGAGATATAGGAGATACAAGAATTCGGCCATGGCCCCCTGAAACAGGTTGAATTTGTCAGCGAAACGTCCGATTCTTTCTTGATAGAATCGGGTCAATCCCAACTGGGGAATGTTCAGAAACCGCCTTAATTCCTCTTCATATATTTCGGTCCACGCCCTGAACGTGGTTTGATCCAGGTCTTCGAATTTATAGGCCTCGGTCTTGTGGCCAATCCTTCCGGCCCTTTCCAGCCATTGCTGCTGCATCTGAAAATATCCGTTCCACGCCGTTTGCGTCATCTTCGATAGAATTTCGGGAAGCGCGTTAATGCCTTGAAAAAGAGGACCCATGGCGCCGGGTTCACTCATGATCGCAGAGAGCGTCTGCCACATTTTCAAGGTCGACTCCATCGATTCCTGCACACGACCCTTGTCCACCGTTTTTGATGAAGTTGGTGTCTCCGAAGGACCGGTCGCACCAGGCGACATCCTTGACATCGAACCCCAGAACCCGGTTGCCCACTTCATCCAGGCCTCAAACAGGGACACCGAGGTACTCTTCACCTCCTGATTTTGATCCATAAATCACCTCACCGGGTTTATCAAGCGATGGGGAAAACACATTTTCGGCTGACTCCCTATAGTATATAGTATAGAGGAGAGAAGAAACAAGATAATAGATAAAGATTGCAGGAGGGGGATTCGATTGGATTCTCAGAGCGATAGACAAACGGGTTTCCGTTGAGGTATCCTCTCTCGATAAAAAACAGGTCTTCCATTATCTCGATGGGGCCATTTAATCCTCCCTGTGCGATTTAAGATCAGCCAAATCCAAGCATTAAGACAGGGTGTTTGTCAATGGGGAGAAAGAACCTTTTGAGTCCGGTCCGCCGTTCCTGGCGAATGATCCTCTTTGGGCTGGGGGTCCTGGGTGGCCGCCAGGGCAGGCTTTCCCGGCTATTTCTGCCCAGGGCGGTCCTGCTCACTGATACATACAGGTATGATGGTTCGGAGTACGCCCTTCGTGTCTATTATCCCGAGGGGACCCAAAGGCCGCTTCCTGCCCTGATCCTCTATCATGGGACCACGCCAAAAGGTGAGGGACACGAGGCCATGAACCGGCTGGCTGCCAATCTGGCTGCCATGGGGGCAAGGGTATACATCCCTGAGCTGCCGATCCTTAAAAAGGCGCTGGTGCGGGAAGAGACCCTGTTGAGGATGAACCGCCTCTATACCTTTATCGCAGCGAAAGAGGAAGTGCAGGCGGACCACCTCATTGTGGCGGGTTTTAGCTTTGCCGGTGGTCTTCTCCTAAAGGTCTGTACTGATCCCGAGATCAATCCGGCGGCCATCATCTGTTATGGAAGCTACTATGATCTGGAATTGGCCCTCACATATTTTCTGACCGGACACGCCCGGTTTGGTGAAATATCGCTCGATATCAGCCCGCACGAGTATGCCCGTGCCGTGTTTTTCTGGAACTATCTGGACCAGATGGATCTGGCACTTGACACGGAGAGGCTGAGGGAATGCATGTATCTCTTTATCTGCGACAGGCAGAACGAGGCCCGGGCCCTTGCCGAGTCGATGGGTGAGAAGGAGTGCGCCTTTGCCAGTATGGCCTTTGAGCCGGATGACAAAGCGGGAATGGATGTAGCCGCGCAGATACTTCCAAGGGTTCGGGAGCAGCTCAAGTCCATGTCTCCCAAATATTTTGCTGATCAGCTTTCGATCCCGGTTTTTCTAGTCCATGGTATCCAGGATATCATGATCCCTTATACCGAAACCCTGGCCCTGGCGGCCGCCCTTGAAGGGATGGGGAAGGAGCATTATGTTTACATCAGCAGGATCTACAGCCATTCGGATGCCGACGGGCAGACAATGGGGGGATATGTAAAAGAGGTGAAGACCCTCATTCGTTTTTTGAATCAGCTCTCTCGGTATCTGTGAGGGTTCGGGGTTCAGAGGTTCAGGGTGCACAGGGTTCACTGAAAACCTGCGTTGTTCATTCGCGAGTTGCCCAAAATTCCCTTTTTGTGTTAGAAAAGGATATTTTACAGGTCGTTGGGTGGGCGGTACCGAAGCCTGCAAACTCAGTTCTATCAATAGTGTTCAAGAAAATGTTTTCGGCTTCTTGGGGAGTTATCATCTTGTTTTTCCGATATTTTTCAATCGACAATAGTAAATCGACAATCGCAAATGCTATAGGAGGAGTCCCATGTGGGAATACACCGATAAGGTCAAGGAGCATTTTTTGAATCCCAGGAATGTGGGTGAGGTGGAGGACGCCAGTGGCATTGCAGAGGTGGGGTCGATGGCGTGTGGCGATGCCCTCAAGCTGACCTTTAAGGTCGATGAGGAGGGTAAGATCACGGATGCCAAATTCAAGACCTTTGGCTGTGCAAGTGCCATCGCCTCGGCCTCGGCGCTTACAGAAATGATGAAGGGGAAGACCGTCGAGGAGGTGGAGCAGATCACCAACCAGGATATCGCCGATGCCCTGGGGGGGCTACCCAAGGAGAAGATGCACTGCTCCGTCCTTGGCCGACAGGCCCTGGAGCAGGCCATTGCCCATTACAGGGGTGAACCCAAAAGGGAGGAAGAAGGGGAGATCGTCTGTGAGTGCTTTGGGGTCACCGACAGGGAGATCGAGCGCGCGGTCAAAGAGAATAACCTCATGACGGTCGAAGAGGTTACCAATTACACCAAGGCAGGCGGTGGGTGTGAGAGCTGTCACGATGCGATTCGGGAGATCATCTCCAGGGTGAGGGCCGAAGAGAGGCCCGCGGCCCGGCCCACGCTCTCAAACATCCAGAAGATAAAGATGATCGAGGAGACCATCGAAAAGGAGGTCAGGCCCTCCTTGAGACAGGACGGCGGGGACATCGAGCTGGTGGACGTGATCGGTAACCGGGTCCTGGTGGTGATGCGAGGCAGCTGTGCCGTCTGCAAGGCCTCGCAGCAGACCCTCAAGAACTTTGTAGAGACAAAGCTCAGAGAGATGGTATGGCCCGAACTGGTGGTTGAGGAGGTGTCACAATGAAGACAATCTATCTGGATAACAATGCCACGACCCAGGTCGCAGCCGAGGTCCTGGAGGAAATGCTCCCCTATTTTCATGACCTTTACGGAAACCCCTCCAGCGCCCATTCCTTTGGGGGAGAGGTGGGTCGGAGAATCGGCGAGGCCCGAGAGAGGGTCGGCCGGCTCCTTGGGGCCTTGCCCGAAGAGATCGTGTTTACCAGTTGTGGTTCGGAGAGCGACAATGCGGCGATCAGATCGGCCCTGGAGACCCAACCCGAAAAACGCCACATCGTCACCAGCCGGGTCGAGCATCCGGCCATCAAATCGCTTTGCGCGCATCTCTCGAACGAGGGATACCGGGTGACCGAGATCCCGGTGGACGGAGAAGGACGACTGGATATGGGGCGCTACGAGGAGAGCCTTACGCCCGATACGGCCATATCCACGATCATGTGGGGAAATAATGAGACGGGTGTGATCTTTCCTGTGGAGAAGGCGGCAGAGCTTGCCCATGAAAGGGGGATCGTTTTTCATTCGGATGCGGTCCAGGTGGCGGGGAAGATCCCCATCAATATGAGGGATAGCGTCATTGATATGCTCTCACTCTCGGGACACAAGCTCCATGCGCCAAAGGGCGTCGGGATCCTCTATCTGAGAAAGGGGGTCAAGTTTGCCCCCTTTATCATCGGGGGGCACCAGGAGATGGGGCGACGCGGGGGGACCGAGAACACGGCGAGCATCATCGGTCTGGGAAAGGCGTGTGAGCTGGCCATACAACATCTGGAAGCGGAAAACACCCGGGTCAGGAGGCTTCGTGACAAGCTCGAGACCGAAATCCTGGCCCGGGTCCCCAACACCCGGGTCAATGGCGGTCAATCCGAACGCCTTCCCAATACCGCAAGCATCAGCTTTGAGTTTGTGGAGGGGGAGGCCATCCTGCTCCATATGGATGAATTCGGAATCTGTGCATCTTCAGGTTCGGCCTGTACCTCGGGATCGCTTCAACCCTCGCACGTGCTTCGTGCCATGGGGGTCCCGTTTACCATGGCGCATGGATCGATACGGTTTAGCCTGAGTGTCTATAACACCGAAGAAGAGATCGATTTTGTGACTCAAAAGGTCCCGGCAATCATCGAGAAACTGCGGACCCTGTCTCCTTACTGGGGGACGGGTGAAAAGAGCTATGCGGGTCGGTAAGGCCTTATAGAAACAGGAGTCCAGTCCGTCATGGAGGCGAAGACAAGATCGGATCAATGTATAAGCGAGGTGGAGACCACCAACCGATTTCGGAAGGAGATCCCGGAAATCGTGGATCAGCTGGTGCTCTCCTGCAGCCGCGAAGACTGCTTTGATCATGTGGGTCCTGAACCCATCTCCTCACGGGAGACGATCATCGACATCATTCAGCGGGCATTTCGGATCCTTTATCCGGGGTACTTTATGCGGAACCGGGTGGATGAGGTAAATCTCGGGTACTATTTTGGACAGGAGGTGACCGCATTTTTTGAGATCCTCTCGGAGCAGATTACCCTCGCCATCAGGCATGAGTGTCTTCGCTATGATCGACCCTGTACCCAGTGTCGGGAGCGGGGAGAGGAGACAGCAATCCACTTTGGCCGCGCAATGCCTGAAATGCGGGCCATGCTGGCCAAGGATATAAGGGCCGCCTATGAGGGTGATCCCTCGGCCATGAGCTATGATGAGATCATATTCAGCTATCCGGGGGTCTTTGCCATCACCGTCTACCGGATAGCCCACCAGCTCCACGGGCAAGCGGTCCCCTTGATCCCCCGCATTATGACAGAATACTCTCACAGCCTGACCGGGATCGATATCCATCCGGGCGCCAGGATCGGGGAGAGCTTTTTTATCGATCATGGCACCGGGGTCGTGGTGGGTGAGACCACAGAGATCGGTGATCGGGTGCGGCTATACCAGGGGGTGACCCTTGGGGCGCTGTCGATCAAGAAGGACGAGGCGGAGAGGCTCAGAAACAAAAAACGTCACCCCACGATCGAGGATGACGTGATCATCTATGCCGGCACCACCATACTGGGTGGAGACACGGTGATCGGTGCCCGTTCTGTCATCGGTGGGAATGTGTGGATCACCGAATCGGTCCCGCCGGATACGACTGTCTTTCCCAAAAAACCGGAGCTTATCTTTAAGAAAGGTTCAAAGTAGACCTGGTGCCCGGTTGCTACGATTGGCCCTTGTTTTTGTTTGCCTTGTCGATCCTGGCCCATGTATCCCTGAGGGGCACGGTCCTGTTAAATATCAGTTTTTCATCTCTGGAATCGACCGGATCAACACAAAAATACCCCTGTCTTTCGAACTGGTATCGGCTCCCCGGCGTGGCGTCCTTGAGTCCCGGCTCCACGCGACAGGAGGTCAATACCTCGAGGGAGTTCGGGTTTAGATGGGTCCTGAAGTCACCCCCCTCCTTTTCCCCTTCCGGGTTTGGTATTGAGAAGAGGTGGTCATAGAGCCGCACCTCGGCCGGCAGTGAGTGGGGGGCAGAGACCCAGTGCAGGGTGGCCTTGACCCTGCGTCCGTCCGGCGACGCCCCCCCCTTTGTCTCGGGGTCGTAGGTGCAGCGAAGCTCAATCACCCGGCCGGTCTGACTATCCTTGACTACGTCCACACAGGTGAGATAATAGGCATAGCGCAGCCGGACCTCCCGGCCGGGGGCAAGCCGGAAGAATTTTTTGGGTGGGTCTTCACGGAAATCATCCTCTTCGATATAGAGGACCCGTGAAAATGGGACCTTGCGTGTCCCCATGGTGGGATCCTCCGGGTTGTTTATGGCCTCAAGCTCCTCTACCTGGTCCTCGGGGTAGTTGTCGATGACCACCTTTATGGGGCGCAGCACCCCCATCACCCTCTGTGCCCGTCTGTTGAGATCTTCCCGGAGGCAGTGCTCCAGCAGGGCGATACCAACCATGCTCTCCCTCTTTGCCACACCAATCCGCTCACAAAAATTTCGAATCGCCTCCGGTGTGTAGCCCCGTCTTCTCAAACCCGATATGGTGGGCATCCGGGGATCGTCCCACCCGGTCACAACCCCCTCTTCAACCAGCCGCAGGAGCTTTCGCTTGCTCATTATGGTGTGGCTGAGATTGAGACGGGCAAACTCGATCTGCTGGGGGTGACACGGGACATCCACATAATCCAGGACCCAATCGTATAATGGCCGGTGGTCTTCAAACTCCAGGGTACAGATCGAGTGCGTGATCCCCTCGATTGAATCGGAGAGGCAGTGGGTAAAGTCATAGGTGGGATAGATGCACCAGCTGTTGCCGGTCCGGTGGTGTTCGGCACGCAAAATCCGATAGAGGACCGGGTCACGCATATTCAGGTTTGGAGAGGCCATATCGATCTTTGCCCGGAGCACACGCGCGCCATCGGAAAACTCCCCGGCCCGCATCCGCTCGAACAGGTCAAGATTTTCCTCCACCGAACGGGTTCGATAGGGGCTGTCCTTCCCCGGCTCGGTCAGGGTGCCGCGGTACTCCCTTATCTGATCGGGGCTCAAGTCGCAGACATAGGCCTTGGCCTTTCTTATCAACTCAACGGCGAACCCGTATAACCGCTCAAAATAGTCTGATGCGTAAAAGAGTCGATCATTCCAGTCAAACCCGAGCCATCGAACATCCGCCATGATCGATTCCACATATTCCACATCCTCTTTGCTCGGGTTGGTATCATCAAAACGGAGGTTGCAGAGGCCGCTGTTCTCGGCGGCCAGACCAAAATTGAGACAGATGGATTTGGCATGACCCACGTGGAGGTAGCCGTTGGGTTCTGGCGGGAAGCGGGTGTGGACCCTGCCCTCGTTCTTGTTTGCCTTTCGGTCTTCTGCGATGATATTTCGGATAAAATTGGGTGAAGGGACAAAATCTGTGGCCATATCCGTCGGTTCCTTTCTGGTATCTTTTCTAATTTCGCTGTCGAATACCTTAGCACATTTTGATACCCATTTGTAAACTAAAAGCGAAAGGAGCGGTCGGTGTGGGTGAGGGCGGGAAATTTTTTGACAAAGGGGTGAATATGGGTAAGAATTGATCATGGATGAGGATCTGGGAAAGAGAATTCAGACGCTGGCGCAATGGCTTTATGAGTCCCGGTATCCGGTCTTTTTTACCGGCGCCGGTGTCAGCACCGAATCGGGGCTTCCCGATTTCAGGGGCCCCGATGGGGTGTGGACCCGGCGGGACAAGGGGCTCCCGCCAAGACCGATGACCAGGTCATGGGATTCGGTCGAACCCAACCCGGGGCACATGGCCCTTGTGGAACTCCAGAACCTCGGCAAACTGAAGTTCTTGATCTCGCAAAATGTTGACAATCTCCATCTGAAGTCGGGGATCCGGCCCGAACTCCTGGCTGAACTCCATGGAAACATGACCAGGCTCCGGTGCGGCCGGTGCGGAAAGACCATTGATCGCTCAGCGGCGGGGGCCCGCTGTCAATGCGGGGGCCAACTGGTCTCGAGCGTGGTCGATTTTGGGCAACCGCTCCCTGAAAAGGACCTCGGACTCTCCTTTGAACATTCCCGCAAGAGTGATCTCTTTGTGGTGGCAGGGTCCAGTCTGGTGGTGACCCCCGCCGCTGACATGCCGCTTGAGGCGCTCCGCTCCGGGGCAAAGCTGGTCATCATCAACAAGGGGGAGACCCCTTTTGATGCCAGCGTGAGCCTCAGGTTTGATGAGGGGATCGGTGAGGTCCTCCCCAGGGCGGTCAAACGAATGAAAAGGCTGATGGGACTTTTTGAATAAGAGGTGCGCTATGAAACCAATTCGCGTGGCCGTGGTCCAGGCGACCCCCGTTGTCTTTGACCGCGAAAAGACCGTTGAGAAGGTCCGGGCGCTTGCTGCGGATGCTGCCAGCCGTAAGGCCCAGCTTGTGCTCTTCCCTGAGGGCTTTGTTTCGGCATACCCCAAGGGTCTGGATTTTGGCGCCCGTGTAGGGATGCGGCTTCCCGGGGGACGGGAGGATTTCCGCCGGTACTGGGAGAGCTCGGTCGATGTGCCCGGGCCCACTGTTGAGGCACTGGGAAGCATTGCCGGCGAAAACAATATCTATCTCGTTATCGGGGTCATCGAGAGAGACCGGGGGACGCTTTATTGTACGGTGCTGTTTCTGGACCCTGACGGCAGGCTTATGGGAAAGCATCGCAAACTCATGCCCACTGTAATGGAGCGCATCGTCTGGGGGTTTGGAGACGGCTCGACCCTGCCGGTCTTTGACACGGCCCTGGGGAGGGTGGGGGCGGTTATCTGCTGGGAAAACTATATGCCTTTGTTGCGGACCTATATGTATTCCAAGGGGATACAGATCTACTGTGCACCCACGGCAGATGACCGGGATACCTGGCTCCCGACCATGCAGCACATCGCGTTGGAAGGGCGCTGCTTTGTCCTCTCCTGCTGTCAGTATCTCAGGCGGGGAGACTGTCCGGAGGACTATGCGGCCATCCATGGGGATGACCCCAAGACAGTGCTGATGCGCGGGGGGAGCTGCATTGTCGCACCCCTGGGCGAAGTCCTTGCCGGGCCCAGCTTTGATGGTGAGGGGATTCTCACCGCAGAACTGGATATGAACGAAATTCCCAGGGGAAAGTACGATTTTGATGTGACCGGCCACTACGCCCGTCCCGACATTTTCAGGCTATATGTCAACGAACGCGCAATGCCTGCGGTGGTTGGGTCCTCAGGGGACGCGGCCGATCCCTTTGCCGAGGAGATGGTAAAGTAGGGCAGGGGCCTAATGTCTCGTCTATAACTCCAGGATCTTTTTTTCCAGTTCGGCTATTCTTTTCTCAATGGCCTCGATCCGCCTTCGCCGATCTGTCTTTTTCCGGGTTGTCTCTTTTGGCCCTCTCGCTTTGATTATCCGGCCTACACTGGTGGAACTTATCCCCAATTGATCTGCGATCTCTCTGAGAGAAAGCCCGGTTTCACGGGCCTCTATGACCTCTTGCTTGATCCTTTCATCAATCTTTTTTCTGGTCATCTTGGACTCCCTTTTGGCAAATGGTGTGGAGGTTTCGGGGTGAGCGGTCAGAGACGGGGTAATTCTATGTATAAACAACTATTTAGTCAAGCGGCGCAATTTGCACCGCTTTCACAGATCCGGAGACAGTGAGAGAGATGGGGACTTGCACCTATTGCGGCAGGGAGGGCAGGACCATTTCGAGGGCGATCGGGTTTTGCGGCGATTGCATAAAGACCCATTTTGACAGGGTCTGGCCCGAGATCAACCGCGTCCACCAGCAGAGCCGACGGACCTATGGCCTGACAGAGGTCCCGCCTCGTTCACCCGGCGGGATATCTTGTTCCCTCTGTGTGCAGGAATGCACCATAGGCGAGGGAGGGAGGGGGTACTGCGGTCTCAGGCGGGTGGAAGAGGGCCGGATTCGCGGGGGAAGGCCGCATGAGGGAAATCTATCATACTATCACGACCCGCTCCCCACCAACTGTGTGGGTAGCTTTGTGTGTCCCGCCGGCACGGGGAGCGGGTATCCTCAATATGCCGTCTCAAAAGGACCGGAATACGGGCATAACAACCTGGCGGTCTTTTATCGGGCCTGCCCTTTTAACTGTCTTTACTGTCAAAACTATCATTTTAGGGCGGAGACCTTTTCCCCGGCCAGGGTGCCAGCCAAAGAGCTGGCAGAGGCGGTCGGGGGGAGAACCACGTGCATCTGTTATTTTGGGGGTGACCCGACCCCGCAGATACTCCATGCCCTCAAGACATCAAGGCTGGCAAAGAAAAACAAGAGGAACCCTGTTCTAAGGATATGCTGGGAGACTAATGGGGCGGTTCGTGAGCCTTTTTTGTCCCGGATGGCTGAACTGTCTCTGGGGTCGGGCGGGTGCATCAAGTTTGATCTAAAGGCCTGGGACAAAAGGATCCATTACGCCCTTTGCGGGGTAACAAACCGGCAGACCCTGGAGAATTTCAAGACCCTGGCCCGATGGATAGACCGGAGACCCGAGCCCCCGTTTCTCATTGCGAGCACCCTGCTGGTCCCGGGGTACATTGATGCGGCAGAGGTGGGAGAGATCGCAGGGTTTATTGCCGCCCTGGACCCGGCGATCCCTTACAGCCTTCTCGGGTTCTACCCCCATTTCTATCTCTTTGACCTTCCCGCCACCTCCCGGGCCCATGCCCAACGCTGCAAGGAGGCGGCTGAGAGGGCTGGTGTGGAACAGGTTCACATCGGCAATATGCATCTCCTGGGAGGGGAGTATTGAGGGCTGGGATTGAGACCATTTCCCTCGGGCACCTAACCCTGTTTCCTCCCTTCCGGATCAGGTCGAATCAGATGTGGCCAATAAAGACGAGCCATATCTTTTTGAGTCGGCAAGATAGGATATGGACACTCGGGTGTCAATGGCAAAGAAATCGAAACAAAGTGGTAAATCAAGGCTTGACTATCCCTCTTGGGCGGAATAGGAAGATGGGTCATTAACTGACTCTAAACACTAGGAGATATAACGATGCACCTTAAGAGAGTTGACCTTTATCCGGAAAAATACCCGACCACGGATCATTACCCTTTTAACCTGGATATTTTCCATGAGACCAGGTGCATCTTATTTGATTCAGCGGTGACATTTTTTGTAGGAGAAAATGGCACCGGGAAATCGACTTTGTTGGAAGCCCTAACCCACAAATGCGGCATATATATATGGGGAGGCATTGAGAGAAGGCGCTTTGAGGTGAACTTCTATGAGCAAAGGCTATGCGAGGCTATCGATGTCGAATGGACTCACGGTGCTGTGCGAGGATCATTTTTCGCATCCCAGGTATTCCGGAACTTTGCTCAAATCTTGGACGAATGGGCAGCAGCAGATCCAAGAGTATTTGAATATTTTGGCGGGAAATCTTTGATGACACAGTCCCATGGCCAGTCTCTCATGTCGTTTTTTAAGGCTCGTTACAAAATCAGAGGGATTTTCTTTATGGATGAGCCAGAGACAGCTCTGTCCCCAAAAACCCAGTTGGATCTGCTAAAAGTGCTAAGGGACATGAGCCAAGCCGGGCACGCCCAGTTTATCATCGCCACACACTCTCCAATCCTTCTGGCATGTCCTGGCGCTAAGATTTACAGTTTTGATCATATGCCTGTTAAAGAGCTTGGTTACGAAGAGACCGAACAGTTCCAAATCTATAAAAACTTTATGGAGGATAGGGACAAATTCCTGGATGCCATTTAAGGCAAATACCGTTTGACTTTAAGTACCAAGAACATTACTCTCACAGGTATTTTATCAGACAATTCCGGTTCTTGTATTGTAAAATCGGCTCCGGCGACAAGGCGCGTTTCAAAAGAGCCATTCCGCTAGGCAAATCTAATTTGAGGAGGTGAGTTTAGGTTTTCTGTGTTGTGGCAGTGTCCCAGGATGGGGCCAAGAGGAACCAAAAACCCAGCTACAAAACGAGGAGGACAAAATGAAGAGAGGAATGTATTTTCTTGACCAAAAGGACATGCCAACTCGCTGGTATAATATCCAGGCCGACTTACCGGAGCCCTTGCCACCAGTATTGCACCCAGCAACGGGAAAGCCGGTAACCCCCGATGACCTAGCACCCCTATTCCCTATGGCGCTTATTATGCAAGAGGTGAGTACCGAGCGCTGGATTGAAATCCCTGAGGAGCTACAGGATGTTTACCGTACCTGGAGACCAACAGTGTTACATCGGGCATATCGGCTGGAGAAGGCCTTAGACACACCAGCCAAGATCTTCTACAAATATGAGGGAACAAATCAGGCCGGTAGCCATAAACCCAACACTGCTACAGCCCAGTGCTATTATAACGCAAAGGAGGGTATCAAACGCATAACCACCGAAACCGGTGCGGGACAGTGGGGAAGTGCCTTGAGTATGGCCGGTGCGTTCTTTGACGTAGAGATCAAGGTCTATATGGTCAGGATTAGTTATGACCAGAAGCCGTATCGGCGTATCGCAATGGAGGTCTGGGGGGCTAAATGTATCCCCAGCCCCAGTACAGAAACCAATGCAGGACGACAGATGCTGGAGAAGTGGCCCGATTGCCCCGGTAGCCTGGGGCTTGCCATTAGTGAAGCAGTGGAGGAGGCCGTATCTCGTGATGATACCCATTATTCTCTGGGCAGCGTGCTCAACCATGTCCTGCTTCACCAGACTATCATAGGGGAGGAGACCAGGAAACAAATGGAAATGGCAGATGCCTACCCTGATATTATTGTGGGTAACATTGGTGGAGGCTCCAATTTCGCCGGCCAATTTCTGCCCTGGATCAGGGATAAGATCAGTGGAGAAAAGCCGGACCTGCGTGTCATCTGCGTTGAGCCAGAAAGCTGCCCGACCGTGACGAGGGGACTATATGCCTATGATTTTGGTGACTCGGTCGGGATGACCCCCCTGCTCAAGATGCATACCCTGGGCCATGGCTTTATCCCGCCCCCGGTTCATGCCGGCGGACTGCGTTATCACGGGATGGCACCAATTATATGCCACCTCCGCGAATTGGGCCTGGTTGAGGCAGTAGCCGTACACCAGACCGCCACCTTTGAGGCCGGAGTAAATTTTGCCCGCGCTGAGGGCATTATCACTGGCCCTGAGCCATGCCACAACGTCAGGGTGGCTATTGATGAGGCCCTTAAGTGTAAAGAATCCGGCGAGGCAAAGACAATCCTGATAGCCCACAGTGGACACGGACACTTCGACCTAGCCGCCTATGACAAGTACCTATCGGGTCAACTAGTCGATTATTCTTATCCCGAGGAAGAGGTAAAGAAGGCGCAAGCTGAACTGCCCAAGGTACCGGCTTGAGCCTGGGGTTAGCCCTGGCCGCTGAAAACGGTGAGAGGACAGCGGGTAGTCTGTTTCTTTAACAGCGCACTCGCAGGCCCTATTCGGCCTGCGAGTGCGTCGTTTTTGCCTTGTTAGAAAGCCCCATGCGGAAGTGTGGGGTCCAGTGCGTGCGTGGAATTCTAACGGGGTTTACCATGGGAGGTAAACAGATTGATCGAACAGCACGATGATAAAACAATTCGATGCCCCAGGATTGGCGGCGAGGTCAATTTTAGGTACTGTCGTTGCGAGAACAACATGCTTCCCTGTGGATGGATAGCCGGTTGCTGGCGCATGCGGATAGATATCAACAAGTTTCTGGAAGACCACTACTCCAATGAAGAGCTGAACCGAGTATTTGCCCTCCCAAGACCAAAGATTGAAGGCCTGTTGAACTTGATCGAACAGGCCAAAAAGGGGGGAAAAGGGGAGTCATGACGCGAGGGGAATTTTTGTTGGGAAACGGGGCGATTGCCCTGGGGCTCTTAGAGGGGGGCTGCCAGGTGGTTACCTCTTATCCGGGGACACCCAGTTCGGAGATCCTGCCCGAGGTTGCCCGGCTGGTAAAATCCGAAGGTCTCAACACCTATGTGGAATGGTCAACCAACGAGAAGGTGGCCCTGGATACCGCATTTGCCGCCGCGATCTCCGGAAAGAGGGCCGCCTGCTGTATGAAACAGGTGGGGTTGAATGTGGCCGCGGATTCACTCATGAGCGCGGCCTATATGGGGACGGTCGGTGGCTTGGTTATCGTTTCATGTGATGACCCCGGCCCCCATTCTTCGCAGACCGAGCAGGACACCCGCCTGATGGCCCGGCTGGCAAAGGTGCCGGTCCTGGACCCATCCAACCCCAAAGAGGCGCGGGAGATGGCCAGGGCGGCCCTGGATATTTCAGAGGAGTATCGGGTCCCCGTGATCCTGAGACCTGCCATCCGTGTGTGTCATGCGCGACAGAGCCTTTTGCGGGGTCCGCTCAAGGGGGGTAATCAAAAGGCGGTCTTTGAAAAAGATCCTGCCAGATGGGCGGCCACACCCCGGTTTCGTTATATCCTTCATGGAGAACTGAATCAAAAATTGGCGGAGATCGCGCAGCGGTTTGAGCGGCTTGACAATTTCAACTTCCATGATATGACGCCCGCAGAGGAATACCCCCTTGGGATCGTTGCGGCCGGGGTCCCTTACGCCGTGGTGCGGGACATCTTCACCGAAACGGATCGAAAAGATGTCCCGGTGCTCAAGCTCGGCACCCCTTATCCATTCCCTGAAGGGCTGGCCCGCGAGTTTATGTCCCGATGCCGGAAGGTGCTCGTGATTGAGGAAACAGATACGGTGATAGAGTATTTTCTGAGGGATAGCCAAAAGGTGCTGGGCCGTCTTTCAGGCCATGTGCCGGCAGCAGGTGAGCTTGTCCCCGACGTTGTATACGACCTGATCAATAAGGTCTTCAAGGATCTTGGTTTAAAAACTCTCCCGGAAAACGGTGACAAGGCGGCGACTGAACTGGTAAGAGGGCTTGGGCTGCCGGCACGCAGGCCTACCCTCTGCCCCGGTTGCCCCCATCGGGCCGCCTTTTTTGCCATAAGAAAGGCCAGCCCCAGGGCGATATTTACCTCAGATATCGGGTGTTACACCCTGGGGCTCAATCTCGGTGCCGTGGATACCTGCCTCGATATGGGCGCTGCCATAACCATGGCCTCCGGGTTTTACCGGGCATTTGATCAAGACGGGGTCAAGAAGCCCATCGTGGCCACCATCGGGGATTCCACCTTTTTTCATTCAGGAACCGCCGGTCTCCTAAACGCCGTCTATAACGATGCGCGATTTATCCTCGTGATCCTGGACAACCATATCACGGCCATGACCGGAATGCAGCCGACCCCGGCCCTGGGTATCCGTGCAGATGGAAGTAAGGGCAAGGCCATTGCCCTTGAAAGGGTGGTGGCCGGGTGTGGCGTGGATTTTGTAAAGGTGGTCGACCCTTATGACACAGACAAAATGACCGCCCTGATCAAGGAGGCTGCCGGGTATGTGGAAGACCCGGGCGGGGGGATTGCCGTGATTATCGCCAGACACCCTTGTGTTATCGCCTACAGGGATGAGGCCATTTCGGAGAGAAAGAAGGTCACAATAACAGAGGACTGTGTTGAGTGTAATTTCTGTATCGATCGATTTGAGTGCCCTGCCCTGTATAAGGATGAGGCCCTGGGCCGTACCACCATAAACAGGGTCCTTTGCACCGAGTGTGGGGTCTGTCTGAATGCGTGCCCCAAGGGGGCTATTGTTGAGGTCTGAGGGGGAGACAAAGAGATCGCTAATGGTCCAGCGGAATTGGGGTAGGAGATGAAGCAGGTCAATTTTGTCTTGAGCGGGCTCGGTGGACAGGGGATCCTCTTTCTGACCAAGGTGCTTGCCCAGGCCGCGCTTGCCAGGGGTCACAATGTCATGGGTGCAGAGACCCATGGGATGGCCCAGAGGGGTGGGTCCGTGGTCTCACACCTCAGGCTCGGACCCGTTGAGAGCAGCCTCGTCAGGGCGGGAACCGCGAATTTTCTTCTGGCCCTGGAAGAAAACGAGGCATACCGCAGTATCCCCTTTCTGGCCAGGGGCGGGAAGATATATGTCAATGCCCCACCCCGCACATTTCCCATGGAGGCGGTAAGGCCTTATCTGGATAAGCGTAAGATCCTGTGCCGATCCGTTGAGTCAGTAGAGATAGCCATGGGGCTGGGCGGCCCCATGTCTTCCAACCTGGTCTTGCTGGGTTTTTTTTCGGCCTTTGAAGATGATCCCCTGACCCATGAAGACCTGAGGCACACGGTAGAAATGGCAAGCCCTGAGCGGTTTAGGGATCTCAATATGGCGGCCTTTGATGCGGGGTTCAGAAAAGGGGTGGAAGAGAGGGCGTGAGACATCTCCTGGAAGGCCGGTCATCTGTGCCAGAGAAACCATGGTAGGCCATGAGGCAGATACGAAAAGCGGTCGCCGGTATCCTGCTTGCAGCCGGCGCTTCAACCCGAATGAAAAGACCCAAACAACTGCTCCGGGTCGGGGAAGAGACACTCCTGGGTCGAGTCCTGAAGGAGGCTGTCGATTCTGATCTGGACATCGTTGTCCTGGTCCTGGGTCATAAGGCCGACGAGATAGAGAAGGGATTGGGAGTATTACCGGGTCATCCAAAGGTTAGGGTTGTAAAAAACCGTAATTATAGAAATGGAATAAGCTCTTCAATTATCACCGGACTCTCTGCAGTAGAGGAAAGCCATGACCACGTCATGATCCTCCTGGCAGATCTGCCCCACATCGATTCCAACCTGATCAATCAATTACTTCAGAGATACCTGGATTCCCGCCTCCCCATGGCTGCCATCCAGGTCAGGGACAGGCGATCTCACCCGGTTGTCTTTGGCCGGGAACTTTACCCGGAGCTCCGTGCCCTGAAGGGGGATGTGGGCGCCAGGGCACTATTTGAAAGGTATGGTCATCGGGTGTGCCTGGTTGAACCCGAAGGCCCCTATGACGACAGGGATATCGATACCCCAAGGGATTATGCGGAATTTCAAAGGTCGCTGGAACGATAAATGCTTTTTGCTGACCCGGCCAACCCTGGGAAGACTTGCCATCCTCTGGCGGTGGCTCTTTACCAATCAACCCACCTCGGTCGCCATTGACATCACCCACCGCTGCAACCTCAGGTGTCTCCACTGCTACTGGTGGAAGGAGGGGCCGCATCCAAGAGAACTGGACGATTCCGAAATCGTGGACCTGATGAGGGGGTTGCGGGCCAGGGGGTTGCGGGCGGCCATCCTTTACGGGGGCGAACCCACACTGCGGCCCGGGGTCTGCCAGGCGGCGAGCAAGATCTTTTCGACAACACTGGCCTTTACCAATGGAACAAATGGATTCCCGGAATTGGAAAACGGGCAATGGATATTGTCCCTTGACGGACCCGAGGATATCAATGACAGGCTGCGAGGCCGGGGCGTGTATGCCCGGGCCGTTGAGAACCTGCTAAAGGCCCCCCAGCCTCCCATTGTCCATATGACCCTGTGTCGATCAAACCAAGACCGGATAGATGATTTTGCCAGAGAGATGATGGCTTTGCCGATCAAGGGGATCGGGTTTTCGTTCTATACCCCCAGCAAGGGTTCGGATGATCCGGAGTTCTTTATACCGCTTGAGGAACGGAACCGTCTGATAACCCGCCTTCTCGAGCTGAGGCGGCTCTATGGCGAAAAGATTGGCTTTACGCCCGCCATGGCCCGTCAACTCCTGACGTACCGTGACTTTGAAAAATGGAACAGCTTTATCCACTGCCCCGTCAGCCAACGGGTCAGGTGTTTTAGATCGGACGGGAGCCCCAAGGATTGTACTTACGGGGAGACTGCCGATTGCTCCCGGTGCGGGTGTGCGGCCGTTGCCGTCTACCGGGGGGCCTTCCGGCCCATCGATTACAAGACCCTCAGGTTGATCATGGGGTTGATGGTGCCTGAATATCAGGTCTCACGCATCAATCCCTGATCTTGCGCCACACCGGACCTTCCCTTGTATCCGTCACCTCAACCCCCATATCCTTGAGCTCCTCTCTCAGGCGATCGGCCGTGTCCCAGTCCTTTTCCTCTCTGGCCTTCTCCCTGTCTCTGATGAGGGCCTCCACTGCCCCATCCGGTTCTCGGGGTTCAAGGTCCATGACACCGAGCACCGAATCGATGCGTTGCAGGGCCTTGAAGACCTTTTCTCTGTCTGAGACCGAGAGGCCATTGCGGTCCATGATCTTGTTTGTCTTGCGGGTAAACTGAAAGAGGGCGGCGAGCCCGGGGGCGATGTTTAGGTCATCGTCCATAGATTCTACAAACCGGTGTCTCAGGTCATAGGTTATCTGATCCATATTGGGATCATCCGGGCCTGCCTTGCACGTGTGGAGCTTTTGGACAAATTTATCAAGATGGGCGATGGTGTTTCTCGCCGCATTCAACTTGGCATAGGAAAAGAGGATCGGTTTTCGGTAATGACGACTGAGGAGCCAGTAACGCACCTCTCTTCCAGCGTAGCCCTGATCCACGAGATCTCTGAGGGTCAGGGTATCCTTCCCGGAGGGAGACAAGGCCTTCTTGTCGTTGATCAAGACCTGTTCGTTATGGATCCAGTAATTGGCAGGCAGTTTGTCTGTGACAGACTGACTGATGGCGATGGCGTTCTCGTGGTGTGGAAATATCAACTCTACGCCGCTTGTGTGGATGTCATAGGTGTGCCCAAGGTATTTCATGGCCATGGCAGAGCATTCAATATGCCAGCCGGGCCTGATATTCCCCCACTGGGTCTGATAGGATATCCCGCTCTTTAGCTCATTGAGGGTCGATCTCTTGAGGAGGGTAAAATCCCGGGGGTTTTCCTTTTCATACTGGTCCAGGTCCACGGTCTTTCCGACCCTGATCTTGTCCAGATCGATCTTTGAGAGATTTCCATAATCCCTGAATCGTGAGATGTCAAAATAGACGGAGCGGAATTTCTCGTAGGCATATCCCTTCTTGAGCAGTTTCTGGGTAAGCTCTATGGTGTCGTCCACATGTTCGCTTGCCCTGGGATATCGGGTCGCCCTCTTTATGTTTAACCGGTCAAGGTCCTCCATGAAGGCGCGGTAGTACTTCTCCGTAAACTCCTTTAGCGAGATGCCGGCCTCTCTGGCCCCTTGAATGGTCCGGTCATCGAGGTCGGTGACATTCATGATGTCGATCACCTGGTAGCCTTTGAACTCCATGTACCGTCTGATCAGGTCCGAGAAGACCAGACGCCTGCACTGGTCCAGGGGGATCAACTGGCAGAGGTTGGGACCGCATGCGTAGAGGGTTACCCGGTTTTCCTCGATCGGGATAAATTCCTCCTTCTTGCGGGTCAAGGTGTTATGGAGGCGTATCCCCGTCTTCTTCTTTTCCACAAAGAGGGGGGTACTCAGATATCTCTCACCACCGTCCGGGAGTATAACAACGAGTCTCCCCCTTTCAATCTCTCCTGCCACCTTGAGGGCCGCGGCCATTGCCGCGCCCGAACTCATCCCCACAAAGATCCCTTCTTTCTGCACCAGGATACGCGCGGTCTCATAGGCCTCCTGGTCGTCGATGTGGATGATTCGGCTCAACCGTTCTCTTTCAAAGATACCCGGTCGGTATGCCTCTTTCATGTTCTTGAGTCCCTGGATCTTGTGACCCAGGTAAGGTTCCACACCGATAATCTGCACGTCGGGCTTTAGTTCATGAAATCGCCTGCTGAGCCCCATCAGCGTACCGGTCGTACCCATGGTCGCCACAATAATGTCTACGTTGCCACCTGTCTGTTCCCAGATCTCCATGGCCGTCCCGTGGTAGTGGGACATCCAGTTGGCCTCGTTGTTAAACTGGTCGGCAAGCCAGTATTTTTCGGGCGCCTCTCTTGCCAGTTTGTAGCTGAACTCGATCGCCCCGTCGGTTCCCATGTGTGCGGGTGTAAATCTTATCTCGGCGCCCATGGCACGGAGGATTTTGACCCGCTCCTCGCTCACTGCCTCCGACATGGTGAGTACAACGCGGTACCCCTTGACTGCCGCCACAAAGGCGAGCCCTATCCCGGTGTTCCCGCTGGTGGCCTCGAGGATGATCTTGTCCTTTGTAAGCTCGCCGCTTTTCTCCGCCTCTTCGATCATACAAAGCGCGGGTCTGTCTTTTACAGAACCGGCCGGGTTAAAAGATTCAAGCTTGGCCAGTATCTCTACATCCTTGTTCGGATTTATTATATTTATGGGGACCAATGGGGTCCCCCCGACCTGGTCCAGGATGCTATTGTATTTCTTGGTCATTCGTTAATGCTCCACCGCAATTTGAAAATGAATGGGTCTCAAGATCCATAGGGGTCTAATATACCAATCCCCCAAGACTTTCAACGGGAATAATTGGCAGCCCCGCCGGTTTTCCCAGGCGCTTGACCTTGGGTCTCAATCCTGGTAACGTTCGCCCACGAAAATAAAGACGATGTATCCATTTAGTTCATTGTAGAAACCCACGCCCTATGGGCGTGGTCATGTGGGACTGGCTA
>CAZXCQ010000053.1:0-25710 GCA_964639275.1 uncultured Desulfobacteraceae bacterium
TGATACGTTGCAATAAATCAGGGTGAGACCTATGAAACCGAATGAGATCACTTATCGTGAAGACCCATGCGCGACGGATGCACAACAGGTCCGGGAAATCGTGCTATCCTCAGGTTTCTTTTCTAAGGATGAAATCGATGTGGCTGTGGAATTGGTTGAGGAGAGGCTGCAAAAGGGCTTGTCAAGCGGGTATTACTTTGTCTTCGCTGAGAAAGAAAAAGAAGTCATCGGCTATGCCTGTTTCGGCCCCATCCCCTGTACAGAGGGAAGTTATGACCTGTACTGGATCGCCGTAAGGAACGGTCTCAGGGGATCTGGGCTTGGAAGGGAGATCCTGTCTAAGGTCGAGAAAAAGATAACGGCATGGGGAGGAAGGAAGATCTATGTGGAGACCTCATCGAGGGACCAGTACAGTCCGACCCGTGCCTTTTACGTGAAGTGCGGGTATCGTGAAGAGGCGGTTCTCAGGGACTTTTATTCACCCGGGGATCAGAAGATGATCTTTTTGAAAGACGTTTTTGGCGTATCGACATAGCCCTCTCCAAAAAATGGCACCCGTTTACCTCTTTTTTCTAAATTGTCTGACCTGAGGGTCTCAAATCGGCATCAATTTTCCAATCGGCAGATAGCAAAAAGGTGAAACCCTGTTTGTCGATTCGGCGTCTGTGCCCTGGATTTTACCCTAACATCTCACCAGATGTTGGTTTGGCCCCTGGATTCCCGCTTTCGCCGGAATGGCGAGGTAAGCTAAAAGCCTGTCATTCCTGGAAAAGTTGGAATCCATAAACCAGCCATAGAAAAATTTCCCCGATTTTATTGATGAGATACATTTTATCTATAATCCGACGAAATACCGGGGCTTATCCCTGTCAGAGAATAGGGAAAAAGACACTGGGCCTTCATTTGCGGCATTTCAATGCATAAAATTGACAGGTATTGGCACACAAATACTGTTTTCGCCGGTTTCTTTTCCGTAGAAATCCGGTAAATCAAAAATTTATCTTGTGATTTTATTGCCTTATGGGCGGTCGTGTCCTATCGGCACGAAATGTGCTTAAAGATCAAGAAGTTAAATAACTCTGGCGAAACTGATATGCAGCGGAAAGATGATGAAAAAATCCAAGTTCAACCACACGGACGATGAGCCAAGATATAACAAGACAGATCGTAAGCGGCAAGACGCCTATGATTATGAGGAAGAAGAGGAGTACATCCCCCGCAAGCGCAGAGACGCAGGCAAGCGTTTTCACCGTAAGAAGACGCTAAAGGACCAGTTTTGGGACAATTTGACAGATACCGATTCATAGGAAAGCAGACCCGGGTTTTTGCGAAGCCACGAGTCAGGTGATCAATGCATCAGAATGATTTCTTGAGTGGAAACCCCGTCTCCGGGTTGAGACAAAGCCAGGCGTCCCGGCCTTTGTATTGCGACTGAACGGGACCGAGAAAAGGGAGGGCCCTCTATTGAGAAGATCAAATAGTGTAATCATGATGGAACGAATGGAAGAACCGCCGGTCAATGAGGCTGCGGCTGTAATGGAGACGGCGATTGCCCAGAATGTGTGGGGTATTGCCTCTGCCATTGACATTTACAACTGTGACCCTGAAAAGATTCGGAACCCCGATGAGATTCGGCGTTTTGTGGTCGAGTTGTGTGACCTGATTCAGATGAGACGCTTTGGGGAAACCACGGTGGTTCACTTTGGAGAGGATGAGCGTGTCGCGGGATACTCAATGGTTCAGTTGATTGAGACCTCATTGATCTCGGCCCACTTTGCCAATCAGACAAATACCATTTACCTGGATGTCTTTAGCTGCAAGCCATACAGGCCTGAAGAAGTCAAGAATTTTTCCCAGGATTTTTTTGGTGGAGATTACAGCATCGTGCATGTGACGCTGAGGCGCTAAGAGGCATATCTTGCTAAGGCTTAGGGTTTGTGACGAGCTTGAAGAGGGGCGCAGACTGTGGGAGCGTAACTGGCCCAATACCTGCTTCTTTGATCTCTGGCCTGTGAGGGTCTTTTTTCACGATCAATTCAACCATCCTCTCTATTTCGTGGTTGCCGAGAGAAACTGGAAGACAGAGGGAATACTGGCCTTAAGCTGGATCGAAGAAGAGCAATGCTTTGGCAACTTCCCCGGTGAGACCTGGCGCGGCAAGACCTGGCTGGAACAGAACAAGGTTATCGCCAGCGATCCGGACGTGTTCGCCGAATTGCTGGGCCACATACCCGGACCTACCAATATCCGGTATCTGATCCGGGAGTCTCTGTTCCCGGACAAATATCTTGCGGTCGTAGACGAAATCGGCTACCTCTTTCACCCCGGGCAGCATAACTATTCCTTCCAGACCTACATGCAACAGTTCTCCGGCAAATCCCGCAAAAAACTGGGGCGTGAATTGGCACGCCTGGAAGCCCTTGGTCTTTCTTATAGACACGATAGCCTTATGGATTTGAAATATCTGTTCAGATTAAACCAGGAGACCTTTGGAGAATGGTCCTATTTTAACGATTCGCGGTTTCTCAGATCGTTTGAAAACCTGGTCACCTGGTTGAAGAAAAAAGGGATGCTTCGACTGACCACGGTCATCCTTGGTGGCAAGATAGCCGCCGTGGATGTCGGTGCCCTCTGGGGTTCGACCTATACGCTTCTGGCTGGTGGCACCCATTCTGATTTTCCAGGTGTCGCCAAACTGATCAATTTTCATCATATTGAATGGGCATGCCGTCAAGAATTGGAAGAGGTCGATTTTCTTTGCGGCGATTTTCGCTGGAAAGAACGGTTTCACCTGACCCCTCGACCGCTCTACGAGATCTACATCCCTTCAGAGGAAGGGGTGCGAGAGGTCCATGATGCCAGAAGCAGCGCGGGATGTGCATAATAACAAAAAGGTGCTCGTTGTAGGCACGACAGCCGACTACATCGATTGGATCCGGCGAAGTTGTCCAGGCCGGGCCCTCTTCCTCACCGATCCCATTATTCGACATCAGGCCCAGGAGCCAAAACCCTCCCCGGTAGAAGAGATCCTTTGCGATCTCTCCGATTATCAACTCGCCCGGATGGCCTTGAAGCGGCACCTTCAAAGGGAAAACCTTTCCCTTGACGGGATCACCTGCTACGATTGTGAATGGATGGAGCTGGCAGCTTTTCTTGCCCATGATTTGGGGCTTCCCTACCCCCCGGTTAGAGCCATCGGCAACTGCCGCGACAAGCACCTCTCAAAGGTCCTGTGGCATCAAAGGGGTGTCGGCTGCCCGCAGGGCCGGGTGGTCGAGTCAGACATCGAGGCCGTTGATTTTTTTAGAGAGATCGGCGGCCCCTGTGTCCTAAAACCGCTCAGCGGCAGCGGCAGTGAACTGGTCTTCCGCTGTGATGACGAGGAGGGGTGCCGAAACAACTACCGGCAGATCTTGAGCGGTCTGCGCGAGCGCCGAGCTCGGCCGCTCTACAGGACCACTTCCGGGGACAATCCCTCAATTCTTGCCGAAGAACTTGTGACAGGAGAGGAATTCAGTTGCGATTTTCTGATCGAAAATGGCCATGTGGAGGTGATTCGTCTTTCGCGGAAGATCCTGTCTCAAAAAGGACCCTTTGGAATCACCCGGGGCTATGTCATGCCTGCGCCTCTCCCACCCGGGGCTCACCTGATCGATTTCAAACAGACCCTCCATCAAGGCGCCATGGCATTGGGGATCACGAGGGCGCTCTGTATGCTGGACTTTTTTGTTCGGGATGGTGAGATTGTCCTCATTGAGATGGCCCCCCGTCCTGGGGGAGACTGCCTCCCTTTTCTCCTGCGCTGCTGCTGGGACCTTGACATCCTCAAACTGAATCTTGATTTTGCCCAGCAGCGCCCGGTCCGGCCTCCCGAACCCGTCAATCCCCCCCGCTGTGTTGGGCTGCGTCTCCATGCCAGACACGGAGGGGTCTTGAAGAAAATCGATACGCATCGATTGGAAAAAGACCCACGTGTCCGTGAAGTGTATCTGACCCGAAGGCCAAACCATGTCATAGCGATGCCCCCTCAAGACTACGATTCGTGGCTTCTCGGGCATGTCATCTTTTCGCCCTTCAACGGCATCGATCTGGTGAGGCAATGTGACGAATTGGTCGATCAGATTACCGTTGAGGTCCAATAATCTCCGATGGCGGCCCAAAGACCGGTCCCTTTACAGACGCTGCGATCAATCCTTGATCAAAAAACCCCCTTGCTGCCAAGGGAGGAGCTTGAATCCTTTGTGCAGCACTATCTTGATCTCAGGGATAGGTACATCCCCGTTCTCGCAGAGAATCCCCCTCCCTTGTATATCATCGAATCATTAGTCCTGAAAGAAAGGGCCAGCCAGTTTCAAAAGGCCTTCCAGGAGGTACTTCCGGAAGTCTCGTTCTATTACGCCGTTAAGAGCAATAACCACCCCGATGTCATCGGTATCCTCCTTGAGTCCGAATTTGGGGTCGATGTCTCGAGCGGCCTTGAATTGCAGATGGCGTTGGATCTGGGTGCACGCGACATCATTTTCACCGGGCCTGCAAAAACAGACCAGGAGTTGTCCCTGGCCACGAGCCATGCGGAAAAGGTGACCATTCTGATCGATAGCTTTGGCGAACTCAACCGGCTTGAGAGAATCGCCACATCGGAAAAGAGAGTCGTTCGGGCCGGTGTCCGATTGACCATCCAGACTGCCGGCCCCTGGCGCAAGTTTGGCATTGCGCTGGACTCACTCCCTCCATTTTGGGAAAGCGTCAGGCAGTGCAAATACGTCCGGTTTGAGGGAGTACAGTTTCACACGAGTTGGAATCTTTCCCCCAAGAGACAGATCGAGTTTATTCATATGCTCGGGAATTTCTTGGAGCGTATGCCCGCTGCATTTAGAGCGGCGATTGCGTTTGTCGATGTCGGTGGCGGGTATTGGCCGGTACAGGGCGAATGGCTTCAGGCCGCAGGAACCCCGGCAGGCAAGCTACAAATGGCCCTGGGTGAGACGGCGGGTCCGGCCGGGATACACTACCGTCTCCCATCAACCCCCATTGAATCCTTTGCCGGGGAGCTTGGCGCGACGATCCGAAAAGACCTTTTTTCGGTTGTCCCCTGCAGGATCTGTCTTGAACCGGGCCGGTGGATTTGTAACGATGCGATGCACCTGTTTTTATCGGTGGTGGACAAAAAGGCGCCGGACCTGGTCATTACCGATGCCGGAACCAATGCCATCGGGTGGGAGCGCTTTGAGACCGATTATTTCCCCATCTTGAACCTGACCCGGCCTTCGCTGCAGGAAAGACCCTGCAATATCCTGGGGTCGCTCTGCACGCCGCATGACCTATGGGGATATACCTATTGGGGAGACGACATCCGGCCCGGCGACCTTCTGATGGTTCCAACCCAAGGGGCTTATACCTATAGTCTTCGTCAGAATTTTATAAAACCCCTGCCCGCCGTGGTCACTATTTAGTGCCGGCCCGGAAACAGAAGACTGCTGGATGCGGCGATGGGCGAGACCCTAGCCGCGAACGCAGCGGACACGGTAAGCGCTTCTCTTGTAATAGCTGAGCACATAGCCGCCGTCGAACATCACGATCCAGGCGCTGTAGGTATCCGGGGCAAAGGTCGTTGATGACCAGTAGGACAAGGTATCTCGAAAAGGGACATCTTCCCGCATGATCGGGCGCAGTCGGTCATAGAGAACGCTTCGATCGAGTAAGGTCTCCAGTTCTGCCGCGGTCGGCAAACGCCAATCGTCTTTGCTATCCAGTAAGAGTGATCCCGCATAGGCCATGGCATCGCCCCAGGTCATCTCCCCGGGTGATTCACACTGCCATTCAAGCCCGGTTTCTGGATCTTTCCATGTACCGGTTTCCTGCTCCCCCGCTTTAGGGGTTTGTTCTTTATCCTTGCGGTCTTTTAACTTTTCACCGGACAATTTTTCTGGATCCAGTTGTTGCATTGTATCAATTTTGCTTTCTTCAAAATTAGAAGTGAGACAGGGGGACAGGGGTTCGGAATCCCCATTCCCCGGGTTTCACAAGGCTAAAGTGTTACGTTGCATTTTGCGCTCTCAATTTGATCCGGTTACCCGATCTCTTTTCTTATTCCCCTTTGGGTCAATCGCCTATGAACGGGACATCACAAAAAGCAGAGGGAAAGCGGTGGCTTATTAAGAAGCACGGTATAGACCCCGTCCCGTCCAGACAGGACGGGGTCTTTCTCATTGACAGACTCCGGTCTCAGGGGGATGTCTTTCAGGGTACGCTTTTTTGCAGGTACTGATCGACCCCGCTGGGAAACGCCCCCGGGTCCCCCCAGAAGATACAGTGTGCGGGACAGACCAGGCTACACGCCGGGGGCTCGTTATTGCCGCGTCTTTCCACGCACAGGTCGCACTTTACCGCCTTGGTGACCGCATGGTTAAACTGCATGACACCATAGGGGCAGGCCTGTACACAGGAGGCGCCGCACGAGATACACCGCTTTGCCTCCTGGACGGCCATGTCTTCGGTAAACCCCAGATGAACTTCCGCAAAGTTGTTCACTCGCCCATGGGGTTTCAGACAAGGCATTTGCGCACGCGCAGCCGGATCATATTTCTCTTTCTGGGGCTCGGTGATTGGCGTAACAGGGTTGTCTCTAAAGAGCCGCCCCGCCCGAAGATCCAGGCCTTTGAGATAGCGGTCAATGGATACGGCTGCCTCCTTGCCAGACCCAATGGCTTCGGCAACGGTTTTTGGGCCATAGAATACATCTCCGCCCGCAAAGACCCCTTCAATGGATGTCTCCAGGGTCATTGGATCGCCCTCAAGGCCGCCCCCTGAACCAACGGCAACCCCCTCTTTCTTGGCAAAGGAGAGATCCGCAGCCTGGCCGATGGCAAGAATGGCGGTATCGGCCTCAAACTGGGTCAGATCACTGTCATCATATTCCGGATTAAAACACCCTTCGTCGTCAAATACACAGGTGCAACCTTTGAATTCGATTCCAGACAACTTCCCGCCCTTGTCCAAGAATTTGTTGGGGCCATAACCATTGACAATTTTGATACCCTCTTCCAAGGCCTCAGCGATTTCCGACTCCCAGGCCGGCATTTCATCTCGCTGTTCGAGACACACCATGGTCACGTCCTCTGCGCCTTTACGGAGAGCGGTCAATGCCACGTCCGTGGCCACGTTACCGCCTCCAATGACGACGACCCGCTTTCCCACGGAAACAGCATTTCCAAGGGCCACGTCCCGCAGAAAATGAACGCCTTTCAGGACACCGTCCAGGTCTTCCTTTTCCACATCCAGACGCCTCTCCTGATGGAGACCGGTGGCCAGGAAAAAGGCCTTGTAACCGTCCTTTTTCAGGCTGCCCAGGGTGATGTCTTCTCCGAAGGTCACGCCCGTATTGACCTCCACCCCCATATCCTGAATCGCCTTGATTTCGGCATTGAGGATATCCTTGGGCAGGCGATATTCGGGGATTCCAACGGCCATCATACCGCCAGCAACAGGGAGTTTTTCAAACACGCTGACTTTATATCCCTCTCTGCCAAGGAAATAGGCCGCTGTCAAACCCGCTGGACCTGACCCGATAATGGCGATCTTTTCGTCTTTCGCCTCTTTGACCTTAGGGACAAACGGCTTGCCACTGGAACGATCCTGATCGGCCAAGAACCGCTCAATGGAGCGAATTGAGACAGGGTCGTCAATTTGTTCCCGGTTACACTTGGATTCACAGGGGTGGGGACAGACCCTCCCACAGACCGATGGGAAGGGGTTTGTGTTCTTGATGAGCTGCAAGGCCTCCTCATATCTTCCCCTGGCCGCAAGGCCCACATATCCCTGGATATCGTTTTTCGCCGGGCATCCGACCTTGCAGGGAGAGGTCTGATTCTTTTCGGTGCCGGACTTGCCCTCCACGGCATTACAGCCGCTACATTTTTCAGGGTCGTGGAGGACCACGCCGGTATCCGGATCCTTTGTGATGGCGTCTTCAGGGCAGGACAGGGCACAGGGGGGAACATCGCAATGATGGCAGAATAGCGGTATAAAAAGGGGTGAGGTCTCAATCACCCTGACCACCCTCGGACCGACATCAAGCCCGTGTGCCAGTTTGCACGCCACTTCACAGGCATGGCAACCACTACAATCATCCTGATTATACATCAAAGATATTCTTTGCATCTTTTCCCTCCTATTCATCTTCACAGGGCGCTATGTTACACAGACAGACCCTTACGTTGGTGGAGCCCATATTGGGATCACATGTCTCAAAGGCGTTGTCGGTCAGGATATTGGCACTGGATATATCCCAGCCATGATCCGGTGTCTTGATCTCCGGATACCACCAGCCATGCTCTGCCGCAATCACGCGGGGGTCAAGTATATCGGTTATTTTTGCGACCATCTTGATCCGTCCCCGCGGTGAGGAAATCCACATCCACTGACCGTCCTTGATCCCGTGTTTTTTGGCTGTTTCAGGATGGACCTCCGCAAGGGGATTGGGCCTGATCTCCCGCAAATAGGGGATCATCCGGCCCGCGGTATGGAAATAGGTCATGGTGCGGAGCCCTGCATTAAAAATGTAGGGGTATTCCTTTGCCACCTCAGGGGTGGAGTAGGGGCTCTCAGGGATCTCCCTGTATTTGGGTAGAGGATCACGGCCCCACTTCTCCAGGATGGTCGAATAGACCTCCAGTTTCCGGGTCGGGGTGGAAAAACCCCTCTCTCTGTACTTATAATAGACCATTTCACCCTGGAGATACTGTTTCTCCTTGAACTGCTCAAAGGTCAGTCCCGAGGGCTCCAGCAGGTAATCGAGGGCATCCTCCACCGTGGGCCACCACTCCTGGCCCATCCGTTTGCCGAGCTCCATCCAGATCTTGTGGTCCTGCCAGGCCTCCCCGATCTCGACACATTTCACCCTGGCAAACACATAACCATGGCGTTTCCAGTTGTCGGCCACATGGTTCTGCTCAAGCCAGGAGCCGGCCGGCAGAAAGATATCGGCCAGTTCCGTAGAGGGGGTCATAAAGTGATCAAGCATCACCAGGAATTCTATCTTCTTTAAGGCCTCGTAGGCCTCTCTGGCATTGGCCCTCCCAACGACCGGGTTGGTGCCGCCCAGGATCGCGGCCTTGATCTGGTAGGGCTTTCCGTAAACGATGGAATCCCAGGCCTTTTTGGGATTGATAAAGGCCACCCTGGCGCCCAGCGGAAAGTCTTTTCCGCCCAGCCTCTTGTCGAGGGCCTCTCTGGAGAGGTCCTTGTGCCGGCCGAATTCGGCAACGGTCCGCGTGGGTGGATTTACAAAGAGGGCGTTTCCTCCCGGGGCATCCAGATTGCCCGTGATTCCCATCAGACCGATGGCGGTGCGTGTAAAGTCGGTGCAGTTGATGTTCTGTTCTGTGGGCACACCCCAATGGATGGCCGCCGGTTTTGTGGTGGCATACAATCGGGCCGCCTCACGGATCAGTTCTTTGTCGACCCATGTGATTTCCTGTACCTTCTCGACGGGATAATCCTTCATGACCCTTTCCTTGAAGTCATCCCAGCGGTGAAAATACTTGGCCACGAAATCCTTGTCATAGAGTTCTTCCTCAATGATCACGTGGTGGAAGCCGAAGGCGAGGGCACAATCGGTCCCCGGCCGGACCTGGAGCCACAGGTCGGCCTTGCCTGCATAAAAGGATTTTCGCGGATCAACGTTGATCAGCTTGGCCCCGTTTTTGAGGGCCCGCATAAAATTCTCGCCTTTGTATTCGTCGGCATTGGTCCACATGGGGTTGGTCGCCCATATAATGATGAGTTTGGGTTCGTTGACATAATAGTCCACGACCGGGAGATTGCCGCAGGTCACCAGGCTCACCGAGACCCTTGAAACATAACAGAAATGCCCGGCCGTAATCACATTCGGGGTGCCCAGCTGATTGGCAAAACGGTAGAGGTGGCTCTCATAGTCCCGGCCCGTCCCCTGGCCCACAAGGATGTGCTCCGGCCCGTACTGGTCGACAATGGCCTGGAGTCTTGTCGCTATGGTATCCAGGGCCTCATCCCATGTGATCCGTTCCCATTTCCCGCTGAGCTTATCGCCAACCTTTTTCATGGGGTAAATGATCCTGTCCGGATGATAGGCCAGTTGCAGGATCGACATGCCCTTGGTGCACATGGTCCCCTTTGTGATAGGGGAGTCTGGATTCCCCTCCACCTTGATGGCCTTGCCGTCCTTGACGTGGACGATCACGCCGCAGGCCCCATGACAACCCCGACAATGGGTCTTGATTTTTTTTACTTCTGCCATTTTTCAACTCCTTTGTATTGTATCAATTTAGCTTTCTTCGAAATTTTAACCTGGACAGGGGAATGGGGGTTCCGAAGCCCCATTGCCCGGGTTTCAAACGGCTAGAGTGTTACTTCGTATTTATGTTTAGCCCTTCTCTTCTCGATTGCCTATTCAGTCGCCTGAAGTCTTTCCTCGATGTCCTTCCGAAGAGAGGTCTTATCCATCTTTTGCACCCCGGTATAGGGCATGTGATCAATAAACTCAATCCGCTCGGGGAGCTGAAGCACCGAGGCCTTCTGCCCCTTCAAGAAGGAGATGATCTCATCAAAGGTCAACCGGGCCCCGGCCTTGGGCTCGATATAGGCACAGACCTTCTCTCCCATGACCGGATCAGGCATGGGGATGACGGCCACAGCCGCGACATCGGGGTGACGGTTGATGAGTCTTTCAATTTCCGTTGCGCTGATGCTCTCGCCGCCCCGGTTGATCATCTCCTTGATGCGACCGGTGAGGGTGATATAGCCCCTTTCATCGATCTTTGCCACGTCTCCGGTCCTGAAGAACCCGTCCCGGGTAAACACCTTTTTGTTCTCGTCCGGGTTGTTGTAATAGCCCGTGAAAACACCCGGGCCTTTCAAGACCAGTTCACCCTGCGTGTTGGGGGGGAGTTCATTTCCGTCCTTGTCAATGACCTTGTATGTATCATAAGGGCATGTGGGCCTGCCGACGGTGCTACAGATGGTCTCCAGGTCATCGGTGGTGCGCGTGATGGTCGTCATGCCCTCGGTGGCGCCATAACCGTTATAAAACTTCATTTTCAACTTTTCCGTGACATCTTTGACGAGATCAGGGTGGCTTGCCCCACCCGCGCTGTGCATCTTTTTTAGGGAACTCAAATCATGCCTTTCAAGATCCTCGTATTGGAGCAGCCGCTGGGCGAGCGTGGGAACCCAGATGATCGACGTCACCTTTTGGCGTTCAATGGTATCGCAGATGTCCTCGTTCTCAGTGGAATCCATAAAGACGATCTTTCCGAGTGTGATAATGCCGCCGACAAAGCCCTTGCTAAAGGTCAAATCGTGACCGATGGGGCCTGCCAGCAGGTTGATGTCCTGGTTGCTCTGCTCCCACGACATGGAGCAATATTCGATGCCGTTTATGAGGCTGTTGTGTGTGCGGGGGACGATCTTGGGCACGCCGGTCGTCCCTCCGGTCGGTCCCATGTGGGCCACCTGCATGGGGTCCGGTCGTCTGCTGGCCAGCCGGGCCAGATTCTCGTCGCTCAATCGAGCCTCTTCGATCAGTCTTTCGAGGCTTTGAAAGGGTTTTTGGTCCCCGTCTCCCCGGACAGTAATGACGGTTTTGAGTTCACGATGCTCCTTCAGGACATCATTGATAATGGGCATGTAGTCTGTTTTTTTGTATCTGGCGGAGACAATCCAGGATGTGGCACCCGTAAGGCTGATCAGGTGGTTGATTTCGAACTGGCGATAGCGGTCGATCAACAGCACCGGGATAGCCCCAATCTTTTGAAGGGCAAAATAGGCAAAAACGAATTCATTCCAGTTCGGGAGTTGAACCAGTACCCGGTCCAGGGGCTGGATGTCCAGATCCATCAGACTGACGGCCAGCCTGTTCGTCTTTTCCCGGGCCTCCCCATAGGTCAGCCGCGTCTTCCCGTCCACAAAGGCCTCTTTTTCCGGGTGGATATCCGCAGCCCGGTCAAGGAGATCTCCGAATGTGAGCCCCGGCCACCACCGAAACCTGTTATAGATCTGGGCATCTTCTTCTTTATAAGGGATAAACCCTTCGAGAAACTCCGCCATGCACTGCCCTCCATTGCGAAAACCGTTTCAATTTGGCCGTCTTTAGACCCCGCACTTCTTTCCGTCATTCCGGCCCCGTATCGAATACGGGATAAACTCCAGCCGGAATCCGGAGTTCGCGGGAGTGAGGGTCTTGGAGACTCTATACGAGACCATCAGATTTGACTCTCTATTTTGTCTGCGATCTCCTTTAACAGGTTTGAATATGAAACAATTTCTTTGTCCATAATCTGGTTTCTCAGGCCCACCGCCCAGATGGCCATATGCAAATCATGTCTTTTGAGTCTTAATGGAACAGCCAGGGCCCGGATGCCTTCTATATATTCTTCTCTTTCAACGGCTACACCTTCTCTTCGAACCGTTTCTATCATTTCCCTGAACCTCTTCTTGTTTACGCATGAAAAGGGGGTAAACCGCTTGAGCGGGTTCCGGGAGAGGATCTCATCGATTTCGGCATCGGATAACAATGACAAGAGCGCCCTTCCGTGCGCCCCGCCGAGAAGGGGGATTTCTATCCCGATCTCTGATGAAACCTTTAGATCATTGGCCGAGTCAGCCTTATCCAATATGATCGCCTTTAACCCCGAACGCATACCGAGGAAGGCGGTCAGGTTGGTCTTTTGGCTTATCGCCACCAGATAGGGGTGGATATGTCGGAGCAACTCAGAGCCCTTTTCTGCGGCCTTTCCAAGCATGTAGAGTTTCATTCCAAAACGAAACTTGTTCCCGCTATTTTCGAGGACACCCAGATCCGTCAATGTGTAGATGATATTAAAGACGGTGCTCTTGTTCAGGTCCAGCGAATTGGATATCTCGGTTATCCCCAGGGGCTCTTTCTTCCTGGCAAAGAGTTCCAGTATGTTGAAGCACTTATCCAGGGCCGGCACCCTCTTGAAATCAACTTTCATGACCTTGACCCAACTGAAATATTCTCTATGGCGAATTCTTGTTCTTAATGTAAAACCTTTTTCCTCAAGGTGTCAACAAAAAAACGGTCAAAAAGGTCTTGTATCAATTTGGCTTTCTTCAAAATTGGAACTTAGACCGGGCAATGGGGGTTCGGAACCCCCATTCCCCGGGTTCAAAAAGCCAAAATGCTACAAGAACTTTAGCCGACAGTATAAAGAGGGGTGGCCTAGCGAGTGTTTTTTCTTGACAAAGCCGTTTCCTTATTAAAGACTGGGGTACAATATGCAATTCAGAATAGAAAATCTTTTTAATTTCCAAAAGGTTATCGTCCATTAGACCTTGCATTGATGAGGTGACAGATCTTTGGCCAAGATAACCAGGTTTTCCATCCGGCAACAGCCCTCCATCCGGCAAAGGGTCTATGTGGCCATAAGAAACGATATCCTCAACGGCCGCATTTTACCGGGTGAGCGGATGATTGAGACCCGTCTGGCCAGCCAGATCAAGACCTCCCGGACACCCGTGCGGGAGGCCCTCCACATGCTGGAAATGGAAGGGCTCCTGGAGTCAATCCCGAGGGTCGGTTATAGTGTAAAGACCATTGGGTGGGACGAGATAGAAGAGATCTGTGAAATCCGCGCCGTAAACGAGACCCTTGCCGCACGCTGGGCCATGAAGCGCATCACCCCCAGGGACTCAATGGCCTTGGAGAAGAATATCTACCTTTCGGAGACCGCGGTGAGAGAGGGAAGACCAAGATCTTTTGTCCAATACGATGCAGAGTTCCATGAGATCATTGCCAGCGCCAGCGGGAGCAAACGCCTCCTGGAATTGTGCCAGTTGCTGCGTCGCCATATGTTGCGGTATCGGATAGAGAGCATATTCCACAAAGAGACGGTGCTCCGCGCCATCAAAGGACACAAGGGCATCATGGCCTGCATCAAGAACAGAGATGAGAGGGCGATTGAACAGGCCATCAGGGAGCACCTGGAGATGTCAAAACAGAGTATACGACGCTATGCATTTGCCGAAGACCCGTCAAAAAGAGGCGATTGTGAGGGCAAGAAATGAATGAGATCAAATTCTACGGGCGGGGAGGGCAGGGCGTGGTAATGGCCTCGCAGATGCTGGGTCTGGGCCTTTTTAAGGCAGGGATGTATCCGCAGTGTTATCCGCTTTTTGGCGGAGAGCGCCGGGGCGCGCCGGTGGTGAGTTTTCTTCGGGTTGACAGGCAGAAGATCCTCCTCAAATGCGACATCAAAAGGCCTGACCAGCTCCTCTGTTTTGACCCGACCCTGTTCAACTGGGACGAGATCCGCGAAGTGATGCCGCCGGGGGGCCTGATACTCCTTGGCACAAATAAACCGCCTTCCAGTTTTGAGGGGGTCTCCGGCTATCGATTGGGTCTTGTCGATGCCGCGGCCATTGCCCAGCGGTTGGGTCTGGGTCATGTCATCAATACCGCAATCCTTGGGGCCTACTGTCATTTTTCCGATCTGTTGTCGATGGACCACCTGATCTCGGCCATACAAGAAACCGTGCCGGCCGAAAAGGAGGCAAATGTGGCGGCTGCACGCCAGGGGTATGACGAGTTGATCATGCCCGACCGGGAGGTCTCAATTGGATAATCATCTAAGGTGTATTGACCCGGAGAAAATTATCCCCATCTCCCGTTCCTCTACGGAACTGGTTAAGACAGGTGCCTGGGCCACACTTCGACCGGTGCACCGTGAAAAGGCCTCGGCCTGTCGCGTATCCTGTCCTGCCGGAAACAACATCGCAGAGGCACTCCATAAGGCCTCGCAAGGGGACTTTGACGGTGCGCTGGGCGTGTTCCTTGAAGAGAGTGCACTCCCCGGGGTCTGCGGCAGGGTATGCTACCACCCCTGCCAGACCGATTGCAATCGCGGTCAATGGGACGGAGCCGTTCAAATCCGTGCCGTGGAACGGGCTGCATCCGAACTGGGCAAGGCCCAACCCCGGTCGTTGACAAAAGATGGCCGCGGTCATCCGGTAGCCGTTATCGGTTCTGGCCCTGCAGGACTGTCAGCGGCCTATCATCTGGCAAGGATGGGGCATCCCGTAACGCTCTGGGAGGCGGAGGACGAACCGGGGGGGTTGCTTCGCTGGGGGATCCCCCGATACCGGCTGCCCCGGGAGGTATTGGAAGGAGACCTGGCGCGCATCTTCTCCCTGGGGATCCAGGTCCATACCGGCAAGCCTGTTGATGCCAAAGGGCTCGCAGAAATCCGGACCAGGCACGCGGCGGTCTTTGTCGCAGCGGGTGCCCAAAAGATCCTGGGCCTTGACATCCCCGGGATTGGGCTCGCAGGGGTGATCCTTGGGGTTGACTTTCTGAGGGATATTCGGCGGGGTGTCGTTGAGGAGTTCCGGGGAAGAGTGGTGGTGATCGGTGGCGGAAACGTTGCCATTGATGCGGCCCTGACCGCCAGGAGACTGGGTGCGGATCATGTGGATCTGGTATGTCTCGAACAGCGGAAGCAGATGCCGGCGCATGAGAGGGAGTGTGAGGACGCCCTCGAGGAGGGCATCGGGTTTTACAACGGGTGGGGACCCAGACGCATCCTTCAAGAGGACCGATCGCTCACAGGGGTCGAATTTGTAAGATGCACGTCGGTCTTTAATAAGGAAGGGGGTTTTGATCCCCGCTTTGATCAAGACGAAACCCTGGTCCGCCATGCGGATCGGGTTATCGTTGCGATCGGTCAGGCCCCGGATCTATCTCTCTTTGAAAAAAGCGGTTTCATAAAAGGAGACCCGGGACGGGTCATCCCGGTGGATGCCCGCACCATGGAGACCCCGGTGGAGGGGATATTCGCAGGGGGGGATTTTATAAATACGCCCGGTTCGGCGGTGGAGGCCATGGCCGCAGGAAAGCGGGCGGCCCTTGCCATCCACCTCCGGAGCACAGGAAGCTCCTTTGCGGCGGCAGAAGAAAAGGTTCGTCTTGGAGGGAGTTCGTCCTTTTCCATCCATGCCCTATTTCATAGCCAGCAGGATTGGGCTCCGGGGGAGGTGGTCAGGTTCGAAGATCTTGAACCGCTGTTTCTGGATCAGCGGCCGGCCGCAACGCTGCCCCGTCTTGCCCCGGGGCTCCGTCTGAGAGGTTTTGAGGAGATCAATCGCTCTATCGACCCGGGTGAGGCGGTCCAGGCGGCAGGGCGGTGTTTTTTCTGTGGCGTCTGCACACAATGTGATCGCTGTTTTATCTTCTGTCCCGAGGTGAGCATCACACCGCCGGCGGGAGAGTCCCGTGCCTATGGTTTTGATTCAGACTACTGTAAGGGATGCTCCGTGTGCGAGGCGGTCTGCCCCCGAGGCGTCGTGAGTATGGGCGAGGGGACATGAAAAAGTTTATATCAGGAAATCACGCCGTGGCCGAGGCCGTCAGGCTCTGCCGAACACAAATCGTGGCGGCCTATCCCATTACACCCCAGACCCCCATCTATGAGAAGCTTTCGGAGTGGGAGGCGGGAGGTGAACTGGGTGGGATCATGATGCGCATGGAGTCGGAGCATTCGGCCATGGCCGCATGTCTTTCCGCCTCAATGACCGGGGCGCGAACCTTTACGGCCACATCGTCACAGGGGCTCGCGCTTATGCATGAGATGCTCCACTTTGCCTCAGGGACCCGGAGTTCGGTCGTAATGGCCAATGTCAACCGGACGCTCGCCGCGCCCTGGGCATTTTGGAGCGACCAGACCGACAGTCTCTCGCAGCGGGACACCGGATGGATACAGGTCTATTGTGAAGACAACCAGGAGGCCCTGGACTCGGTGATACAGGCCTTTCGCATCGCAGAAAAGGTCCTGCTCCCCTGTATGGTTGTCCTGGAGGCAAACTATATCTCTCACTTTATGGAACCGGTGGACGTGCCCGATCAGGCGCTGGTGGACCGCTTTCTTCCCCCGGTGAATATCCCGAGGCGTTTTGACGTGGATAACCCCGGATTTGCCCTGGGCGTCGTGAACCAGAGGCAATATTGTGAGTTCCGGCGTCTCAGCCACGAGGCCATGGAGTGGTCTCTGGAGGTCATCGAAGAGGTCGACAACGAGTTTGCCCGCGTCTTTGGCCGGGGATATGGTCTGGTTGAGGCGGTGGATACCGAGGACGCTGACCTGATCCTGGTGACGACCGCGACCATCACCTCCACGGCAAGGGCGGCACTCGCCCTGCTGCGGGAAAAAGGCCACAGGATCGGGCTGATAAAGATCCGGGTCTTTAGACCGTTTCCTACCCGGGCAATTCGCCAGATCCTGGATACCGCGACAAGGATCGCAGTCATTGACCGGAACATCTCCCTGGGCCGGGAGGGAATCTTTTGCTCTGAACTCAAGGCCGCTCTGACCCATAGCCCGGCTCGGCCCCGAATACAGGGATATCTTGCGGGGATCGGCGGCACCGATGTGGACCCGGAGCTGATCGAGCTGATCGTGATGGATGCCCTTGAAAGGGATCAGGTCATTGACGGACCCATATGGATGACGGAGTAGATGACCCAGAGGCAGATGAGACCGTCCGGTTATCATGCATCCATCGTCTCTTGGAAAAAGATATTGTGTATCAATTTAGCTTTCATCAAATTTGGAACTGAGACAGGGGAATGGGAGTTCCGAATCCCCATTGCCCGGGTTTCAAAACCAAAGTGTTACAAAAAGACTGGATTTTCTGGTCAGGCCGGGGAATGACGGCGCTATCCTCATGTCATTCCGGCGAACGCCGGAATCCAGAGATAGTAGCACTGGATTTCGTGCCACACGAATGTGTTACGGAAAATATGAAATAGCCAACATAAGGCATAGGGAGGGCTGATGCAAACAGATATTTCTCGCCCAGAAGAGGTGATGCGGCCGGGCCACCTGGCCTGTCCGGGCTGCGGCCTTGCCATGGGCATGCGCATGGTCCTTCGAACCCTTGGCAACCGTGCGGTGGTGGTGGTTGTGCCCTCTTGTCTGGCGATCATTGCCGGGCCCTATCCCAATGCGTGTTTTGATCTGCCGGTCTTTCATTCCGCCTTTGAAATTGCGGCCCCAACGGCCGCAGGAATATCCAATGCCCTAAAGGTCCAGGGTATTGACGATATCCCTGTCCTGGCCTTTGCCGGCGATGGGGGGACCTTTGATATTGGTCTCCAGTCCCTTTCCGGTGCTGCCGACCGGAACGAGGATTTCATCTACGTGTGTATGGACAACGAGGGCTACATGAACACGGGGATCCAGGTGAGTTCAGCCACTCCCCGTTTTGCCTGGACAGGGACTTCTCCCAGGGGGAACACCCGGAGAAAAAAACAGATCATGGAGATCATGGCCGCCCATCGGATCCCCTATGCCGCTACGGCCTGTATCGGTTTTCCCGAGGACCTGATGAACAAGGTCAAGCGGGCCAAGGAGATTCGCGGAACCCGGTTTCTCCACCTGCTCTCCCCCTGCCCCACCGGATGGAAGACGGGGGAACACATGAGTCCGAAGGTGGCCGTGGCCGCGGTGGAGACCAATATCTTCCCCCTCTATGAAATTGAGGATGGCCTTTGCTATACCCTGAACCATGATTCAAAATGCCTGCCCGTGGAGACCTATCTGAACCTCCAGGGTCGATTCAGACATCTCGGTTCCGGAGAGATCAGCTCGATTCAGGCTGAGGCGGATCGCACCTGGAAAGATCTCCAGACCCGGGCAAAACAGAATCAGGGCCAGACAGGCAAATTTGTATCAATTTAGCTTTCTTCAAAACTGGAACTGAGACAGGGGAATGGGGGTTCCGTTCCCTGTTTTTTCCTATGCCAGGTGATTTCTTTACGCTCTGTTACGGGCGAGTCTTACGCCCGAAAAACGGAATCTCCATTGCCCGGGTCTCACAAACGGCTAAAGTGCCACGTAAACCTTAGGACCCGGGAAGCAGCCTGGTTGTCGCTGTCTAGGGGCCGTAGCGGAGTTTTTTTGCCTCAATGCACGATGATTGGAAGGAGGTGATGGAGCAATCATAAGCGCATTTGCGCCAAGGTCAGTCTTGAAAAAGATCAACAAAGACCCTTTAGTCCAGGTGAAAGGAGGATGCGTCATGCGTAGGAGAAACATATCCCAGGTATTCTTAGCCATATCCGTTGTGATTTTGATGGTCCTTTTGTCAGGCACGCTCTGCCAGGCGGCACCCGCCAAGTACACGATTACTGCAATCAGCGCCTGGCCCAAGACGACCTTTATGGTCCAGAATTTTATGAGGTTTATTGATCGGGTCAACAAGAAGGTGGCCAAGATGTATCCGGGTGAGCTGGAGATTGCGTACAAGGGGGGCTCGGAGGTTATCTCCTTTAAAGAACAGGTGGAGGCTGCCAGGACCGGTCTGATCGATATGGTATTTACCACCAACGCCTATTATACTTCCATCGTCCCGGTGATGGACAGCCTCTTTGCAACCGCCCTGAGGCCTTGGGAAGAGCGGGAAGAAGGCGTCTATGACTACCTGCAAAAGCTCCATGCGGAAAAGGCCAACTGCTATTTTCTCTCGCGCATGGGCTCGGGAATTCCTTTTCAGATCTATCTCAATAAACCGGTAAAGTCGGTGGCTGAGCTAAAAGGCATGAAAATCCGGTGTTCACCCCCCCTTATCCATTTTCTGAAAGAGGTTGAGGCAAATCCCGTTGTCATGGGCCCCGGCGATCTTTACACGGCACTGGAACGGGGTGTTGTTGAGGGTTATATCTGGCCGGCTGCCCAGATTCGAGAGTGGGGCTGGGACAAGGTCACAAAATATGTCCTGGAGCCACCCATCCCCTACGAGGCCACCGACGTCGTGCTGATCAATCTGGGTGTCTGGAACAAACTCCCAAAACACCTCCAGGATCTCCTCATCTCCTGCGCCATAGAGGATGAATACCGAACCATCGTACGGGCCCTGGAATACATCCCGCGGGAGAATGCGAAACTGCAACAGCAGGGTATACAGTTTATCTATCTGCCGGAAGCAGAGGCCAAGAAGCTCGTGGATATTGCCAACACGGTTATGTGGAAAGCAGCAAAAAAGAGAGATCCGGAGGTTGGTGCGAAACTCCAGTCGTTGCTCTCCAGGTAGCCGCACAACAAGATCGGAACCATCGAGACCATGAGGAGGGGCAGATCAGTGGAAAGGGTGATTGACAGGATCATAACCGGGCTTGCCGTGATTGCCGGTCTTCTCCTCCTCTGGGTCACACTCTCCATTACCTATACCATCTTTGCGCGTTTCCTGGGATATTCCGGACTGGTCTCGGGCGTCCAGTTCACCGAATACTCCCTGCTGTGGATGACCTTTCTGGCGGCTGCCTGGGTCCTTAAGAGGGAAAAACATGTCTCCGTGGATCTGATTACCGGTCTTCTGGGTCCTCGTACCCGGCTTTATTTTGATCTCTTTCACAGCGTCATGGGGGTTGTGGTGTGCGGTGTCCTTTTCTGGTACGGTGCCCTGGTCACCTGGGGCCAGTACAAGAGGGGCATAATAGACATACAGGTCGTTGACGTGCCCAAGTATCTTATTCTTGTGATTATTCCCATCGGTTTCCTCTTGCTTGCCTTGCAGTTCTCCACACAGTTTGTCATGGGCCTAAGGAAGATCCGAAACCGGTCAGGGCGTTCTCTCGTTGAAGATGCCTCCCGCTGTTAGATCAAAACCTCAAATCCAGAGAGATTTTTCTAGAGGGGCAGGAAACTAGTATGGAGTGGTGGGCTGTCTTGGCTTTTTTTATCGGGGGCCTGATCCTTGTGTTGCTTTCCGGCTTTCCGATCGCCTTCTCGTTTCTCTTTATCGACCTCGTGGGTATCCTGTTCTTTATGGGACCGCTTGGGCTCCGGCAGGTCCCCCTTCATGTCCTCAGCTCTCTTTCCACCTTTGTTTTGGCCCCGATCCCCATGTTCATTTTTATGGGTGAACTGATGTTTCACTCCCGTATCGCCTACCACACCATTGATGTCATCGACCAATGGCTGACAAGGCTGCCCGGCAGACTCAGCCTGCTGGCGGCCGCCAGCGGCACGTTGTTTGCCGCCACAAGCGGTTCAACCATAGCGAATACCGCGATGCTGGGGACCGTGCTTCTTCCCGAGATGAAGGAGCGCGGCTACAAGACGCCCATGTCTGTCGGACCCATCATCGGGATAGGGGGTGTGGCCATGCTGATTCCCCCTTCCACCCTGGCCGTGGTGATGGCCAGTATTGGACATATCTCTGTGGGTGACATCCTGGTGGGGGGTACTATCCCGGGCCTCTTGATCGGGGCGCTTTATGTCTCCTATATCATCATCCGGTGCCGGCTAAACCCGTCTCTTGCCCCTCAATATGAGGTCAAACCATCGCCCTTTCGGTTCAAGATCGTTGGAACCGTCAAATATGTCATTCCCATTGGGTTTATTATCTTTATGGTCCTGGGCCTGATGCTCCTTGGACTGGCAACGCCCACAGAGGCGGGGGCATCGGGTGTGATAGCCACCCTAATCGTGGCGCTTTGCTATCGACGGTTGAACTGGGCCATGCTCAAGGCCTCGCTGATCGGGACCCTGGAAATCACGACAATGGTCTTTATGATTATCGCCGCATCAAAGACCTTTAGCAGCATCCTCGCCTTTACCGGTGCAACCCGAGGACTCCTTGAAGTCATCCAGGGGCTGGACGTCCGCCCGCTTCTGATCCTGCTCGGTATGCAGTTGACTGTCTTTATCATGGGGACCTTTATGGAGACCATCTCGATCATGATGATAGCCATCCCCATCTTTATGCCGATTGCGAAGACACTCGGGTTTGATCCGGTCTGGTTTGGTATTCTGATGCTGATCAATCTGGAAATGGGGATGACAACACCGCCATTTGGCATGATGTTGTTTGTGATGAAGGGGGTGGCGCCACCCGAGATCACCATCAAAGAGATCTGCTACGCGGCAATGCCCTTTATCGTGTGTGACATGGCCGCCATGGCCATGATCATGGTCTGGCCCCAGTTGGCCATCTGGTTGCCACGTTTGATGAGTGGCTAAGTACTTGGTTCAAAATGTTATTGACCTCCGATCAACTTTCAAGACATGATCACAAAACGCGGCCCAAAAACGGGCCGGTAAGACCCAGGAGGACATGCAATGTTCAAAGAAATGGCTGAGCAACTAAAACTGCCCCGAATGAGAATGGTGGAGCAAATCTACGAGGTGCCGCCGGCCGTGGACGTGACGGCAGAGGTGGATCGAGAATGGGGCCTCATTCAGGACAGGCTAAATCTGCCGGCAGGTTCGAGTGTGGCCGTGGCCGTGGGGAGCCGCGGTGTCTCCAACCTGGCCGAGACGGTCCGGGCCGTGGTGGAAAGGCTAAGAGAGGCCGGCTACAACCCTTTTATCACCCCGGCCATGGGGTCCCACGGGGGGGCAACATCCGGTGGCCAAATCAATGTTCTTGGCCACCGGGGTGTTACCGAAGACACGGTCGGGGCCCCCGTGAGGGCGACCATGGACGTTGTGTCCATGGGTGAAGTGGATGGCATCCCGCTCTTTATGGATCGCCTGGCGCACGAGGCAGACGCCATCGTACCCATCAATCGCGTCAAGCCCCACACCAACTTTATCGGATCGTGGGAAAGCGGCGTTCTCAAGATGATGGCCATCGGCCTGGGCAACCAGGTCGGTGCCGAACACTATCATCGGCTTTCACTGGTCAAGGATCTCTATACCATCATCATATCGGCTGGCCGTGAGCTGCTCAAGCGATGTAAAGTGCTCTTTGCGGTGGGGATGGTGGAAAACCAGGAACACCAGACCGTCTCCGTCAGAATGGGCCTCCCCCGCGAGTGGGAATCGATCGAGGCCGGGCTGCTAAAATGGGCCCGCGCCCTGGTTCCCACGCTACCTCTCAAGGAGATCGATCTGTTGATCATCGACGAGATGGGCAAGGAGATCAGCGGCGAAGGGATCGATCCCAATGTGGTGGGCCGTGATCGCCTCTCGTACGGCGCCAAGCGGGAATGGCCCAAGATTACCCGCATCTTTGCCCGAGACCTGACAGAGGCCACCGAAGGGAGCGCCGTGGGGATCAGCCAGGCCGATTTTACGACGCGGCGCCTTGTTGACAAAATCAACTTTGAGGTTACGGCCATCAACTGCCTCACTGCCTGCGGGCCAGAGGGTGCCTTTTTGCCCATGACCTTTGATACCGACAAGGAGGCCCTGGCAGTGGCCCTGATGACGCTCCGTCCCTGCACCCTCGAAGACGTGCGGATCATCCATATCCGCAATACGCTGGATGTCAAGCGGTTGCTCGTATCCGAGGGGTGCCTTCCCTTCCTGAAGGACCGAAGGGATGTAAAGATCGGTAGCGAGGACCTCTCACTAGAGTTAGACAGACAAGGCAATATCGTCTCGCGCCTGATGTAGGACCGGCGGCATATCCGTCGGGTAACACCGCAGGGCTTCTTTGCTACCCTCTCAGTTTGGAGGCGCAGGATTCAATCCTTTCAAGGGCCTTCTGGATGTTTTCCAGCGAGGTGGCATAGGAAAACCGCAAAAAGCCTTCACCGTAAAGACCGAAGTCTGTGCCAGCGAGCGTGGCTACGCCTCCCTCATTGAGAAAAAAGTCGGCGATCTCTCTTGAAGACGTGCCGAGACCCGTGATGTTGGGGAAGAGATAAAAGGCCCCTTTGGGTATTGCGCAGGTGATGCCGGGGATCTCGTTGAGACCCCTCACAAAGAAGTCTCTCCTTTTTTTGAACTCTGCCACCATGGTGGCAACCGCATCCTGGGGTCCGTTCAGGGCGGAAATGGCAGCACGCTGGGTGGAGGAGGCGGTACAGGAGTTGCTGTTGGTCATCAGCCGGGTGATATGGGCTGCAAGATCGACGGGCATAACCCCGTAGCCAATTCGCCAGCCGGTCATGGCATAGGTCTTTGAGAATCCTTCGAGTATGATCAAGAGATCTTTGATGCCGTCAAAGGCCGAGACGCTCGCAAACCCACCGTCATACACCATCCGTGAATAGATCTCATCGGAGAGGACGGGTATCTCCCGCTCCATTGCGATCTGGGCAATGTCCCTAAGGTCTTCCATTGGGAGTATTCCCCCGGTGGGGTTCTGGGGGGAATTGAGGATAATCAGTTTTGTACGGTCCGTTACCAGATCCTTCAACTCATTGACATCAAGGCTGAAATCCAGTTCTTCCCTGAGGGGAACAGGAACCGGCTTTGCCCCCACAAACCGGATGACCGATTCATAGATGGGAAACCCCGGATTGGGGTAGATCACCTCATCGCCCTCCTGAGCCAGTGCAAGGAGGGCAAAAAACATGATGGGCTTGGCCCCCGGCGTGACAACGATATTGTCGATGCCCACGGACAACCCCCGAGACCGCGCCATCTCTTCGCAAATGGCCTCCCGGAGCTCAAACATACCCGCCGAAGGCCCGTAGTGCGTGTACCCCTCATCAAGGGCCTTTTTGGCCGTCTCTATGATGTGGGGAGGGGTGTCGAAATCGGGCTCCCCGATCTCCAGATGGATGATTTCCTTTCCGGCCCGCGCAAGGGCCTGTGCCTTTGCGAGCACCTCAAAGGCACTCTCTGTGCCGAGCAGTGAGACTCTTTTTGCAAATTCCATAGCACGGTCCTACAGATTCCGGTAGCCTTTGCCCGAGGCCGCAGATATCTCCCGGCCTCTTTCCTATCCGGTAATAGTTCACCGCCCACTCGCTGCGCTCGTTCAGAGGCAAAGGACACAGAGATGATTTGTATTTTTCTTTGCGGCCTCGGTGTCTCTGCGGTGAACCGTTACCCTATCCCAAGGGCAAAAGACGCGAAACAGGACTGAAAGTCAAGAAAAAACACTCCGGGATTCCCGTCTTCACTTCATCCAGCCCTTCTCCCTCAAGGGCGGAAAGATGACCCGCTGGGAATACCAGTCAAGCGGGGGACAGCCCGGAACCCTGACAACTTTTGGCACACTCTCTTTTGACCCGCCGAGAAAGGCCCTCCTGAGGAGATAGGCCATTCCCGCCCTTACCCCACAGTTCCCCACAAGCCAAAACTCATCTGCATCCACGTCTGGTCTTATGGCGATTGGTTCCCGACCGATAATAACGGCATAGCTCTTTATGGGGTCAGAATGTAAAGGAACCGTGGGTATTCTCGGTCTGCACCCGGGGCAGATACCTCCGGCATAAACATGAACGTTTGGAAATCTGCTTACAAACTGGAAGAGGGGTGGAAGCAACTCCTTTCTGACCGTATCCAGCGCTTCACCCACCACCCTGATGCCCCCGATGTCGATACTCCCCAGCCCGAGTCTTTGAGCTACCTGGAGCAGGGCCAGGCTTGTGGGATCGACGCCCATCAGGTATGTGCCCACCGTATCGACGGCCACCGGGTCGGTCCCCGCAATCACCAGACCCATATCCACCGCGGTTCCGGCATGGGGGCCAAATCCCTCCATGGCCTGCACGGCATCTACCACGGTGAGACCTGGAGGGAGCGCCTTTAAGAGATCAGCCAGTACACAAACCAGGTCAATTTCCCTGTGAAATTTCTTTCTGTCCTCATATCGGATGCAACCCAAAAGATTCTTTATCCCGACCGTTACCCCAGTCAAGAAGTGGGTCTTGGCCTTTGGAATATTGACAAATAGATCAGCCTCTACCAGGCTTTTGGGAAGCCGTATCTCCCTGAAGACATGACCGTCTACCGGTACCCAGACCTCCGGATCATT
>CAZXCQ010000054.1:0-25686 GCA_964639275.1 uncultured Desulfobacteraceae bacterium
CAATCCCGCTTTCAGCGGGAAACCCCTGAACCTTTGAACCCGTGAACGCTTACAAATGTTTTTTATGGGTGATTGTCAATTTGGGTATTTCAGGGGTTACAAATTATTTGATATAGTTATTTGAAGAAGGTCACTCCATCCCGTGATTATCTACGAACCGATCAATTTTTATGCCAAGATCTCACCGATTGGCCCAAGGCTTCAAAATGATGGGCACCCAGACCCAATACATTAGCCTCAAATGGCTCAAAGGCCTCTATTTTATGGGCGTTTGGGATATGTTTGGTTAGTTAACCTATCCTATTTATCAAATTTTTGTTGACGGAGGAAGACTATTTTATGCAAAGCCTTTTAAGGATGCACCAGAAATGGTGTATGTGCACTTTTTTTGGTGCATGTCTTTTGGCTAAGCCTTGCCTCTCCGGCGCGCATACAGCCAAGCCGGGATATAGAGACGAACTGCCACTCCTGATTCAAGAGGATTGACGTAGCCGAAATTTTGTGGTGTCATACGACAACATAAAACCTGATTAACGCGTAAAGACCCTCCCAGAGCCTGGCATTGATTGGTCTTGCGAAGCCATCAAACCTGGGAGACTTTTTTTGAGGGCGTGGGTTTTTCATGGAAGAACGCCTTTTGAAACAAGGACGAAGGCCTGCTAATATCAGGGGAGTGAGAAATGAGTATGAACAAAAAGACCACGGTTCTTATTGTTGATGATGAAAAGGGTGTCCGCCAGTCTTTTAAGATGGTCCTAAAGGACAAATATGATGTCCTTCTTGCCGAAACAGGGGGGCAAGCGATGGATGTTTTTACAAAAACTTCCGTCGATCTGATTCTGCTGGATATCCTCTTGCCCGATATTGATGGGATTGCCTTATTAGAGAAATTCAAGAAGATCGACCCGACCACGGAAATTATCATGGTGACAGCGGTAAAGGAGATTCAAACGGCGGTAAAGGCGATCAAGTTAGGCGCCTATGAATATATCCTCAAACCTTTCCAGGTTGATGATGTGCTGGTTTTGATCGACCGGGCCCTGGAAAAGCGCCGCCTGGTAAATGAGGTCACCTATCTCAGACATGAACTGGAAAGACAGCACCCCTTTGAAAAAATGATCGGGGAAGATAGAAAGATGAGGGAAATTTATGAATTAATATCAATTATTTGTCAAAATGATGGGACCGTCCTCATACAGGGAGAGAGTGGGACTGGAAAGGAGCTGGTCGCCAGGGCCATCCATAACAGGAGCCCCAGGAAAAATCAACCTTTTGTGGTTATGAACTGTGCCGCCATCCCTGCATCTTTGATGGAAAGCGAGGTCTTTGGATATAATCAGGGTGCATTTACGGGCGCAACCCGGACCACTCTGGGCAAACTGGAAATCGCCAATTCGGGCACAGTCTTTCTGGATGATATTGATTCTCTTGATATCAACATGCAATCCAAACTCCTTAGGGTTATCCAGGAGAAAGAATTTGAAAGGTTGGGGAGCAGTAAGGTCATCAAGATCGATGTCCGGTTTGTTGCGGCCTCCAACAAAGACCTAAAAGAACTGATATCAGAAGAAAAATTCCGCGAAGACCTTTTCTATCGGCTCAATGTCTTTCCAATAACACTGCCGCCTTTGAGAAAGAGAAAAAGTGATATCCCTTTACTCCTTGATCATTTTCTGACGTCATTCTCAAAAAAGACGGGAAAACCGCCCAAAAAGTTCTCTCAAAATGCGATCGATACATTGATGAGATACGATTGGCCGGGCAATGTTCGAGAGCTCGAAAATCTTGTTGAGAGACTATCCACTATTTCAAAAAAACCTGTCATAAATGCGCAGGATCTCTCCACCTCCCATATTGCTATTGATGAAATTAAGGGAATGACACTTAAAGATGCCGTGAATGCCTTTGAAAGACACTATATTATGGAAACACTTGAAAGTGTCAACGGGAATAGGAATAGAGCGGCCGAAATCCTCAAAGTGCATCGTAACACCCTTTTGCGCAAAATGAGCTAGTGCCATTGAATCATTTGCGGATCGGCAAGAGTTCAGCCACGTCAGCCCCCCAACCCAACTAATACGCTGTCTCATAAAATCTGTCCTTAATTTTGGCAATTTGATAGCACCGTCAACGGTGAGTTAAACGAAATCACAATATTCAAATTGTCCTTCGGACTCCCCACCTATCGGTGGGTCCCCAGTTTGTCCTTCGGACTCCCCACCTATCGGTAGGGCCCTGGTTTCCAAATCACAAACAATATCCAAATTCCAATGTCCAAAATCCAAAACAAAACGCCCAAAGGATTCGAAGCACAACCTTGATAAAGAGATATCATACCTCTTAATCCTTCCTGTTTGGTCATTGGGGTTTGTTTGGAGCTTGAGTTTTGAGATTTGGAATTTCCACGTCTCCTTCTATTTGATGGGTTAAATAGGGGATATTTTCTTCCAATACCATATTGCCATTTTTTGGAACAAAACTTTTGAGACGCGGCACTAGGGAGTCCTTTAAACCAAGAAGCCCGACACCTTCACCTCGGAGCTAGTTGACCAAAAATGTTGCAGCCATGCACCAAGTTTGATGCATGAACGACCCACAATATTGACTAAAACCCAGTAAAAGTCATTAGTTATCCGTATGGCACGACAGTTGCTAACGGCAAGATTATAAGATTATACGAAGCGCAACAATCCCTCAAATTGTCCTTTCTGTTTGGAGTAACCGACGTTTTTGGGAAGGAGCATGGCATCCTGCCACATCGAAGAGAAGATAGGTTCGAAACACAGGTCTGTCGCCCTCTCAAACGGAGGGGCTAATTCCAAAAATGGTGGGGGACCGGAGAGTGGTTGCAGACCCTTCTGGGATCATCATTTTGGATATCAAAATGCCTGGAATGGGGGGATTGAAGTTCTCAAAGAGATCCAAAGGAGATCGTATCGGGTTGGGGTAATTGCCATAAGCGGTGTGGCTGATATTGAAATGGCCAGGGAAGCCATGAGACACGCGGCCCTGGATTATCTTGTAAAGCCTTTCAATTTGGAACTACTGGCTTCCACCATTAGTTTCGCAATAAAAAAACAGAGAATAATCGAAAGGCAATCTGTGGTGAATCAATCAGATAGGGGCAAGACAGCCAGCGCAGTCCGCAATTCCCCACTGCCAGGGGCCTGCTGCACATCCCAAAAGGGATGTGGCGGGATCTCGTGATCTGCACTAACCCCATATGCCGTAACGTAATCTCCCTTCACTCCCCCTACATATCCATTAGGCACAACAGAGAATTTCTCTAATACCCAAACCACCCGGTGTGGTTTTTGGAGATATGCCAGATGAGGGACAATTACAAGACAAGAAAGCAACTTATTGATGAAGTGGTCCAATTACGCCAACGGGTCGCCAAACTGGAATCCCTGACCGGCGAACGTAAGCAGACACAGAGACTATTGGGGCCTGATGATCGGTATGGGACTCTGATCGAGAATGCAGATGAACAAGATAAGGCCATCGCTGTCAGCAGGGCGATCTCAGAGATAAAATACGCCGAGGAAGAGTTGCGAAAAGAGAGAGACAGGGCTCGAAGCTGTCTTGACACGGCGGCCGCTCTGATAATGGTCTTGAACGCGAGGGGGGAAGTCACGCTCATAAACCGGAGAGGGTGCGAGATCCTGGGGTATGAGCAGGACAAAATCATTGGCAAGGACTATATTGATAGTTTTTTGCCGGAAAAGACTCGGGGCAAGGTGAGGGTGCAACTTCGCCGTTTGATAGATTCAGGGATTGAGGATTGGCAGGTCGAAAACCCCATCTTGACCAAAGAAGGAGAGGAAAGAAATCTTATATGGCGAAATAGGCTGCTCTATGATGAGGCCAATAAAAATGTGGGCCTCATCGCGTCCGCAATTGACATTACCAAAAGGGTTCAGGCAGAGGAGGCACTGCGCGAACTGGAGAAGAAATACCGCCTCTTGGTGGAGAATGCCAGCGATAGCATCTTTATTGTGAAAGATGGTGTTGCAAAGTTTTTAAATAGAAGGATACTTGAGACGCTTGGTTATTCTGCCAGGGAATTGACTCGAATTCCCTTGGCTGATCTTATTCATCCTGGAGACAGGGATATGGTCCTTGAAAGACACCAAAAGGGTTTACAAGGAGAGACATTTCACGACAGCTTTGCTTTTAGGATCTCCAATAGATCTACCAATGAACTGTGGGTGGAGTTGAAAACAATCCCTATCACCTGGGAAGGGAGTCCAGCTACCCTTAATTTCCTTAGAGACATATCGGAAAAAAAGAGGCTTGAGACCCAGTTCCTGCAAGCCCAAAAGATGGAGACACTCGGCTCATTATCCAGAGGCATTGCCCATGATTTTAACAATCTGCTTACGGCTATCCAGGGCAATGCCTCCTTGATGCTACTCAAGAAAGATTCCAGTGACCCAGATTATGTAAGATTAAAGAACATCGAAGCGTGCGTTCAAAACGGCGCGGAACTGACCAGAGAACTATTGGATTTTGCCAAGGGCGGGAAACATGAGGTCAGACCCAGTGACCTTAATGAGCTGGTCAGGAAAAATTCTGAGATGTTTGGCCGAACAAGGAAAGGCATTGGCATCCACCCGAAGTACCAAAAGGACATCTGGGCGGTTGAAGTGGACCGGACGCAGATCGGGCAGGTCTTGATGAACCTTTATATTAATGCCTGGCAGGCCATGCCCGGGGGTGGGAAGCTATTTATTGAGACAGAAAACATTGATCTCGGTCCGCACGATGTAAAGCCCTACGGTGTGGTCCCTGGCAAATATGTAAAGATCTCGGTTACCGACACCGGGGTGGGTATGGATGAAAAGATCCGCGAGAGGATATTTGACCCATTCTTCACCACCAAGGAGAGGGGGAGAGGGACTGGTCTGGGGTTGGCCTCTGTCTATTGGATCGTCAAAAACCATGGGGGCATTATCGATGTGAGCAGCAAAAAGGGTGAAGGAAGCACCTTTAAGGTATGCCTGCCGGCCTCGGAAAAGAAGGCCCCAAGGGAAAGGGGATTGCCTGAAGAGATCCTGGAGGGTGACGAGACGATCTTTCTTGTGGATGACGAGGACATGATTATAGATGCTGGAAAGGAGATGCTGGAAGAGATGGGATATACGGTCCTGCGGGCCAGGAGCGGGATCGAGGCGATAGATATCTACAGAGAAAGAGGCGATAAGATCAACATGGTCGTCCTGGACATGATCATGCCGCAAATGGGCGGCGGGGATACCTACGACCGGCTCCGGGAACTGGATCCCCAGATAAAGGTTCTCCTGTCGAGCGGATACAGCCTGGATGACCAGGCAACCGAGATACTGGGACGGGGTTGCAATGGATTTATACAGAAGCCGTTTGATATGAAGGAAATTTCACACAAGATAAGGGGGATCCTGGACAACCAATAATCAAACCTGCCTTCACGGTCCAACTTTGACGTGACAATTCCTCACCCACTCTTTGGGAACGCCTGCCTTTACCCTGCCCGCCAGACAGGCAGCCATTTCGATTCCCCCCTCCACCATTTCAGAAACAGGCCGTAGCCACCTCTCACAGGCCCGATCGCCCTACCCCGTGCCGCCATGCCCTATGGAAGCTTTCTTGACCCGCGCCCCGGTTTCGGGTAGCCTGAAACGGGCTCACAGACCGGTATGAATTCCAATTGCAGCAGGCGCATATGATGGATCAGAACGGAATTTCATGGTGATTGACTTTCCAAGAAAAGATCATATCCATGTATCGGAATAGAATATTGAAAATTATCGGAGGGAAAAATGACGATTATCCACGGCTTTGAGCTCCAATGGGAGCAGGAGATTGAAGAACTAAAGACCAAGGCCAGCTTTTTCTACCATATAAAGACGGGGGCCCAGCTCTTGTCTCTCTCAAATGATGACGAGAACAAGGTCTTTGGCATAACCTTTCGAACACCCCCGTTCGATTCCACTGGTCTGCCTCACATTTTAGAGCACTCGGTCCTTTGCGGTTCCCGGAAATACCCGGTAAAAGAACCCTTTGTGGAACTCCTGAAAGGTTCGCTTCAGACCTTTTTGAACGCCTTTACCTATCCGGACAGGACCTGCTACCCCGTAGCCAGCCAGAATCTTCGGGACTTCTATAACCTCATAGATGTCTATCTGGATGCCGTTCTCTACCCCCGGCTGACCCCTTTTGTCTTTCAGCAGGAGGGCTGGCATTATGAGCTGGAGGATCGGGAAGGCCCCTTTACATACAAAGGCGTGGTCTTTAACGAGATGAAGGGGGCCTATTCATCTCCTGACAACCTCCTCTCAGAGTACTCTCTGCAGTCCCTCTTTCCGGATAACCCTTACACATTTGATGCGGGGGGGAATCCAAAAGAGATACCCAACCTCACCTTTGACCAGTTCCGGGCATTTCATGCCAAATACTATCACCCCTCCAATGCCCGCATCTATTTCTATGGTGATGATGACCCTGACGCGCGTCTAAAGATCACGAACGCCTATCTCGAGGATTTTGATCCGATAGAGGTCGACTCAACCCCCCGGTTGCAGCCCCCGTTTCCGGAACCAAGGCGCCTTGTCCGCTACTTTATGGCGGGACAGGAAGAGGCAAGCAGACCAAAGGCGATGGTCACGATCAACTGGCTGCTCCCCGAGACTACCGATGTCCAGGCCAACTTTGCCCTGGGTATGCTCGAATATATCCTGCTGGGGATGCCTGCCTCTCCCCTTCGCAAGGCCCTGATAGACTCCGCTCTGGGGGAGGACATTGCGGGTGTAGGCCTCAACACAGAACTGAGACAGATCTACTTTTCAACCGGCCTCAAGGGCGTTGCGGTGGAAGATATGGAGGCGGTTGAACCCCTTGTGATGGAAACCCTAAACACCCTGGCCAGTAAGGGGATTGACCCCTTGACCGTGGAAGCAGCGCTCAATACCATTGAATTCCGCCTGCGGGAAAACAACACCGGGAGCTTTCCACAGGGGCTCTCGCTGATGGTCCGCTCGTTGACGACTTGGCTTTATGAGGGTAATCCGCTGGCACTGCTGGCCTTTGAGTCGCCTCTGGAAGACATCAAATCATCTGTCCGTAAAAACAGTTCATTTTTTGAACAATTGATTGACCGGTTTTTTGTGAAAAACCCCCACCGGACGATTCTTGCCCTCCAACCGGATCCTCAGCTCCGGGAGAGACAAGAGGCAGAAGAACGCGATCGGCTGGCAGAGACCCGCACCAGGATGACACCGGACGAAATAGACTCGGTGGTGGAGAACACCCAAACCCTCAAACGGTTCCAGGAAACCCCTGATCCCCCTGAGGCACTCAGGGCTATCCCGATGTTGAGGCAGGATGACCTGGACCGGTTAAACAAGACCATTCCCGTGGCATATTCTCGGATCTACCAGACCAGCAGCCTCTTTCACGACCTATTTACAAACAATATCGTCTATCTGGATCTCGGGTTTGATCTCCATACCTTGCCTGACAAATACCTTCCCTATGTCCCCCTCTTTGGGAGGGCCCTCGTTGAGATAGGCACAACGGAAGAGGATTTTGTCTCCCTTACCCAGCGTATCAGCAGAAAGACCGGGGGGATCAACCCGGTCTCATTCACCTCCGCGATTATGGACGCCAATCGAGGTGCGGCGTGGCTGTTCCTGCGTGGCAGGGCATTGATCCCCCGGAGCGAGGACCTGATCCATATCCTGCGCGATATCCTCGTCAAGCTCCGGTTGGACAATCGGGAAAGGTTCCGTCAGATGGTCATGGAAGAAAAGGCCAGACAGGAGCAGAAGCTGGTCCCGGCCGGTCATCAGATCGTGAATCTCCGCCTCCGATCACACTTTGACGAGGCCCACTGGATTGCAGAGCAAATGGGCGGGGTAAGCTATCTCTTTTTTGTGAGAGAATTGGCAAGAGATGTTGATGAGGACTGGCCAAAGGTCCTCGCTGCCCTTGAGGATATCTGGCGCACCCTTGTCTCCCGCAAATCCATGATCCTGAATACCACCCTTGACGAGAAAAGCTGGGCCCGATTCGAATCCCAGCTCGAAGGCCTCCTGGAGGAGCTACCCCAAGGCCAGGGTCGCGATGCTATGTGGCCCTCACCGGACAAGGCCATTGTTGAGGGTCTGACCGCCCCATTGCAAGTAAACTACGTTGGAAAAGGTGCGGATCTCTATAAACTGGGCTACAGATATCACGGCTCTGCCCTGGTCATAACCCGCTATCTCCGGAACACCTGGCTGTGGGACCGCGTCAGGGTCCAGGGCGGGGCCTATGGCGCATTTTGTCTTTTTGATCGCCAGTCGGGGGTGCTGACATTTGTCTCCTACCGCGACCCCAACCTCCTCCATACCCTCGATGTATTTGACCATGCAGCCGAGTTTCTCCGTGATATTCGTTTGGATGAAGAAGAGCTGACCAAGGGTATCATTGGCGCCATAGGGGATCTGGATGCCCACATGCTCCCTGACGCAAAGGGTTATGTCTCTATGCTCCGGTATCTTACCGGGGATACAGACGCGGCCCGCCAGCAGATGCGGGATGAAATACTGGCCACCAGGCCCTCTGATTTTGTGTCCTTCTCCCAGATACTCGAAAAGGTAAAAGAGACCGGAGTCGTAAAGGTACTGGGCTCTCCCGGTGTTATTGAATCTGCGAATGCCCAAAGAGGAGGGTGGCTTGAAGTGATCAATGTACTTTAGGAGCCCCGGCATTATCGGCCGCTCAGGCGAGGGATGGGGTCGGATTCAGGGGATCACCTGGCTGGAGCAATTGCGAGACAGGGGTCAGGTTAAGGGAGTTCCTTTGTCCACACCGATCCTCCTTTACCCATGCAATCCGGTTGTGCCACCCCCGATAAAGCGGGTGTCCGGTTGATATTTCACTACTCAGCTTGACCCATCGGAGGCCGCGGAAGCCCCTGTGGATCAAAACGCTCGAAACCAAGTTTTGGATTTACTGGACAACGTGCGGGGAGATGGTCAACGATTGCCGCCCGAACGCACTGATAGCATCGCTTGCAGTGTTGTATCTCGTCAGGTCTCCCTTCCCTGACCTTTCTGGCCCACAAAGGGTCTGCCAGAAGGGGTCTCGAAAGGGCCACCAGATCCACCGAGCCATTTGAAATGGCATCGGCAACCTTGTCAGGGCTCTGGAAATTGGGGCACATGACAGGGATCGAGACCCCCTTTCGGATCGCGGCAGCGTTTTCCGTCATGGCCCCTTCTCCAGCCGGGAAAAGCTGGGTTGCCGAGCCATAACAGCCCTGACTCACAGAGAGATAGTCTGTGCCGGCCCCCTCAAGGGCCTTGGCCATCTCAATGGATTCGGCAAGATCAAGCCCTCCCGGGATCCATTCACGGGCGCTAAATCGATACCCCACGACAAAGTCCTGTCCCAGGGTTTCTTTGATATCCCGGATAATCTCAAGTGAGAAACGCCACCGCTTCTCCGGGGACCCGCCATAGTCGTCGTTTCGACGGTTGTAGTAGGGAGAGGTGAATTGGCAGAGCAAATATCCATGGGCCCCATGGACCTCTACACCGTCAAAGCCTGCCCTTTTGACACGATCGGCGGCCCGGACCATTTCGGTCCCCAGTCCTTTAATCTCCTGGACATCCAGCGGGCGGGGACGTTCGGGCGCCTCTCTTTCAATCCCTTTGAGATTCTTTGGAAGCCCGTCCTTCTGGACGAGGGCCGGCACATCGGAAGGAGCTACCAGAGGCCGCTGTTTATGATGTCTCATGGCCTGGGATCCGTGGCCGGGGGCAAGCTGAATAAAGGCCTTGGCTCCCCCCCAATGGATGACTCGGGCAAGATCCCGCAGGCCCGGGATATTTCGATCCGATGCCGCGCCAAGCCCGCGTCCTGCGATAAAGGCGTAACGTCCCGTAACCCCTGTGATTTCAACAATGACCAGACCCACTCCACCCGATGCACGTGTATAATAATAGCAAAGCTGCTGATCGGTTACCATTCCCTTTTCCTCCCCCATCCCAACGTGTGTGGGGGCCAGAGCGATGCGGTTATTCAATTGGATCTTTCCGATATTGATCGGTTCAAAAATGATCTTGTGTTGAGACAGCATTATTTCTCTCCTTAAAAAAACCCCAGGCCCAACCGCGCATTCCTCCGCTTTTAAAAGGCCAAGGTGTTAGCCCTTGGTTACTCGATGGATTTTCACATGCCGTATCATTGATTCTCAGGCTGATCCGCCCTGACAATTTGATATTGTGGGGGTTCTCTGGTAAAATTGGATATCAAACTGCGGTACATTACAGCAGCGGAGAAGGGGGTGTCAACGTCAAAAACCGGAATCATGCGAAAGACCGGGGGAGATAATGTCGTAGCCGGCCCCAACAAAATTAGCGGAGGACGTCAGCCAGATAAAGAAAGGACCTGGCCATGAAGAACTATTTAGGGCCCTTTAAGGTTATCTTGGTGGCACTGGCCTTTGGCCTGATCGGGGGATGCAGCGACGGGTCTGATAACCCTCCGGCTGTAAGAGGCCAACTGCTGGACATCAGGTCTGTAATGATGAAGACCCCTGATGAGCTCGCAGCCCACCTGGATGGCCTCGAGGAGATATCCGAGGAGAGTCTTCTTTTTAAGCCAGCTTCAAATGGTCAGGCTGCCCGGTACCGCGTCACAGAGGATCTTTTTCAGGAACTCTGGGATCAGTTAAAGAGCTATTTCTTATATCTTTCTCAACTATACGCTGTAACCTATGTGACCGTAGATTCAAACAATAATCCTATTACGGTCTCAGGTCTGTTAATCATTCCTCGAGATCTTGCAAAAGATATATCCGTCCCGATTTTGGCCTTACAACATCCCACCCAGGTCCTGAGAAAATATTCTCCATCCATATGCGGCTTGTTTGATCCCGAACTGACAGTGCCGATTGGTGCCGCCATTGCCTCTACGGGCTATCTTGTTGTTATTGCCGACTATCCCGGGATGGGGGTCAATTATGATACCCATCCGTACTGTCAGGAATCTCTGGCATATTCCGTGATAGACATCATCAGGGTTGCAAGAGACAATGTTGAGAAATACCCATCCATCACGAACACAAAGACCCGATGGAAGGGAGATCTATATCTGATGGGGTATTCGGAAGGCGGCTATGCCACAATGGTAAGTGCCAAGGCGCTTCAGGTGAGGCATGCGGGTGAATTCTCTGTGTCCGCTGTTGCCCCGCTTGATGGCCCCTATTCTCTGTCGGCGGCCATGCGTCATGTAATGCTTACGGCAGACGCCTTTTACCAATCCCCCTATTTTCTCCCTTACGTCATTGCAGGGTATGATTCAGTTTACAGGACATCCACAGATGTCTTTGATTTCGAAAAGGTCGTAAAGAATTCGATCCCCGACTATGATCCACCGCCGGGCTCTAATTATGCCCTTGAGCTCTTGCGCCTGTTGGATGGAGAACATACGGGTGATGAGATAAACTCATTTATGAAAAAGGCGGTTCCCTATGAAGGACCCAGGAGTATACTCCAGGACGAGTTTATCGCGGAACTTGAGGATACGGGGAGCACAGTGGTTACCACATTGGCGGAAAACAACGCATACACGGACTGGATTCCTGAGATGCCCCTAAGGGTGTTTCACTGCCTGTTTGATGACCTGGTTCCCGTCACCAATGCCTATGATGCATACGATGCATTTCTGGATCAAGGGGCGGGAGACAATCTTGAGGAAGAGATCTTTTTGGCCTTTATCCCCGGTCTTGGTTCAATTCACGGGGGGGCAGCTCCCGTTGCCTACCTAAAGGGATACCGGTGGATAGATGATCAGGCCTATCATGGTCAACGGGGGAGGGAATAGCCTTTTTCTAAATTGGCACTCGGACCGGGCGATGGGGGTTCCGTTTTGAAGGGTGTATAACTCGCCCGGGTTTCAAACGGCTAAAATGTTATACCCCGTTAAATTGCTTCAGCACCTATTTAATATTTAACCGGGGCGAGAGGCCCTTCTTTGGCTCAGGTTTATCCGGGTTGGGTCATCAGGCCCTTTAGTTCAGATATTATCGCGGGAACCACCTTTTTTACATCACCCACAATCCCGTAGTCGGCGATCTTGAAGATCTCGGCGTTCGGATCGCTATTGATGGCAACGATGATCTTTGAACCGCTCATGCCGGCCGTATGTTGAATTGCGCCGGATACGCCACATCCAATATAGAGATCGGGTCTGACGGTCTTCCCGGTCTGACCGATCTGATGGTCATGAGAGATCCAACCGGCATCCACGGCAAACCGGGTTGCCCCCACCTCCGCGCCCAGCAATCGCGCCAGTCCCTTTATGGTATCGCAGGTCTCCTCATCCCCCGCTCCCATGCCTATGGCAACAATCCTCTCTGCCTCCTCAATATTCACCCCCTCCCCTGTGGCCTTAACGCTCTGGAGGATCTTGACCTTTACATCTCTTTCGTCAATCTCCAGATCGAGATCTATTATGACCCCTTTTCTGCCCTTGTCCTTTTCAGGAAACACCATCACACCGGGACGAACAGTTGACATCTGCGGCCTGTTTTGAGGGCAGATAATCGTGGCCATGACATTACCGCCAAAGGCCGGCCGGGTTGAGACAAACCACCTGTTTTCCTCATCGATGTCGAGCCCTGTACAATCGGCTGTACATCCCGCATTCAACCTGAAAGACAACCGTGGGGCCAGATCCCTTCCAATGGGGGTGGCGCCGACAATCAGCACCTCCGGCCTTCGGGCCGTCGCCTGTTCTGAAATGATATCGGTGTATAGCTCGGTCCGGTAATCCCTCAAGAGGGGATGATCCGCCATGATGACCTGATCGGCGCCAAAGGCGATCAATTCCCTGGCTAGATCTCCCACCGATTGACCGATTAAGAACGCCGACAGCTCCACATTGAGCCTGTCTGCAAGCTCGCGACCTTTGCCCAGTAGCTCAAGTGATACCCTGGCGGGCTCTCCCTCGGTTTGTTCCACAAAGACCCACACCCCACGGTACCCATCTATATCAATCTTTGATGCCGCCATCGACTTCCTCAGATGATGTGCTTCTCCTTTAGCCTACCAACCAATCCGCGAGCCATTTCCTCTGGCCCGCCGTCAAACATCTCTGCCTTGCCCCTTTGTCGTTTGGGCGTATAGACCTTCTTCAACTTTGTTGGCGAACCCGTGAGTCCGAACTTCTCTTCTTCTCCGCTCAAGACCTCCGGCGTCCACACCGCTATCTCCTTCACGTAGGCCTCAAGGATGGTATCCATGGGCGCTACCCGGGGTCTGTAGGCATCCCTTTCTATTGTGATCAGGGCGGGCATCGGTGCCTCTAGCAATCTTTCCCAGTCACCCAGCTTTTGTCTCACCCTTACCTTGGCATCCGCGATATCGATATGGGTGGCATAGGTCAACTGGGGAATACCCAGGTATTCGGCAAGCTGTGGCCCCACCTGGCCGGTCATGCCGTCAATGGCCTCCTTTCCGCATATGATCAGGTCATATCGGCCTATCCTGTTGACGGCCAGACCCAGTGTGTATGCAGTTGCCCAGGTATCCGATCCGGCAAACCGTTTGTCGGTCAGTTGTATGGCCTTATCCGCCCCCATGCCCAGGGCCTCCCTCAATGCCTCCTCGACCTGCGACGGGCCCATGGAAAGGACAGTCACCTCACCCCCGTGCCTCTCCCTTAACTGCAAGGCAGCCTCGAGGGCGTTTTTGTCATTGGGATTGATGATGCTGGGGATCCCCTGTCTGATCAGCGACCCCGTCTCCGGGTCCCATTTTACCTCTGCGACATCGGGGACCTGTTTGGTACACACGATGATATTCACCGGCTCTCTCCCTTCTCCTCCAACCGGGTGCCCGTCCAAAAATACGCCTTATCCACGGCAGAGACCGTATCACCGTCTTCCGGCGCCACGGGGGATAGGCAGGGGCGCAGCCTCTACCTCAGGAGGGCAGCACCGGCTATAGTCTTGTTGATTTCGAGGCTGCTGGCAACAACCCCGGCATGAGCGGCATAACGGAACAACCTTTCCACCTTGTACTCCTTTGAGTAGCCATACGATCCATGGATCTGTAATGCCATCCGCGTTACCTCCTGAATGGTAGGGACCACAAAGATCTTTAACTCAGAAGAAAGGGTGTCAATATGCAGGCCTTCGTCCTGAATAGAGGCCGCCCTGTAGGTCAGGAGCCTGGATGCGTCGATCTTGCTCTTCATCTCGGCCAGCATCCACTGAAAGCCCTGCATAAAACCCATGGGTTTTCCCCTGACAAGTCTTTGTTTGGCATACCTTATTGACTCATCAAGGGCCGCCTGCCCAAGGCCCACCATATAGGCGGCCTGCTCAATCCTTTCTCCGGCAATCCATCGGAGTAGGATCCTAAAGCCGTTTCCTCTTTCGCCCAGCACATTGTCTTTGGGGACCTTCACGTCTTTGAAAAAGACATCCACACAGTTCATCCCCTCGAGCCCCATAAATTCCCAGGGTGCCGAGGTGCTGTAGCCCCTGGAGGACTTATCAATGATAAAGGCCGTAACATTTCCTTTTTGCTCTTTGATCCCTTCATCCCTCAAGTAGAACACCCCGTATCCCTTCTTGTTTCCCCCTGTAATATACCTCTTTGTGCCATTGATGATAAAATCATCCCCTTCGGGAACGGCAGTGGTGGTCAGGGCTGTGGGGTCTGAACCGGTGGCCGGTTCGGTAAATGCCGTTGAGGCATAGGCGCTCCCGTCACACAAGGGGGGCAGAAACCTCTTCCTGACATCTTCCGAGCCCCAATGATATATGGTCTCGGCCGTACTGTTGTTCATCAGCATGGGATAGGCACAGACCGTCGCTGTTTTTCCAAGTTCTTCGGCAATAAGGATGATGTTTAGATGGCTCGAACCCACACCGCCATATTCCTTTGGGACGGCCACGCCCAGCATTCGTGCCTTGGCAAATTTCTGCAACAGGTCAAACGGATAATCGTTTTCCTTGATAATCTGTTCGGAAATGGGCATGATTTCACGCTCGCAGAAATCCTTTGCCGCCTTGACGATCATCTGGTTTACAGGATCTAATCTGTAATTCATCTCTTCCTCCTTCCCTTCACAATACAGGCCCTGACAAGGCCAAGATCATAAATTTTGTGTCAAGCCCGCCCTGGCCTCCGGCCTGTAGCGGGCCTACGCCCCGGAGGGCGCGACTTTCATGCAATCATCTGTTGGCCCCGTAAGATGCCTAAGACGCATAGCGAAGAGCAAGCCCTCGCTTATCAGGTCTGGGCCAGGGTTCCTATTTTTGTGATGCCTGCTTCAAACGAAACATTTTGGCTTTTTGAAACCCCGGGCAATGGAGATTCCGAACCCCCATTGCCCTCCCCAAGTGCCGATTTTGAAAAAAGCCAAATTGATACCTATTCGTAACGCAGCGCCTCGATGGGGTCGAGCAGGGCGGCCCGCCGGGCAGGATAATAACCAAAAAATATCCCCACTGCTGCAGAAAAGGAGAGCGCGAGCAGAATGCTCGAAGGCCTTGCGAGGGTCATAAATTGTGTCCATTTTCCGATCAGTTGAGCAGCTCCGATCCCCAGGGCAACCCCGATCATTCCCCCGAGACCGCTTAAGATAATCGCCTCGATAAGAAATTGCTGGAGAATATCCCGGTTTTTTGCACCGATGGCCTTGCGCACGCCGATTTCCCTGGTTCTCTCTGTCACCGTAACAAGCATAATATTCATAATCCCAATACCACCAACCAGTAACGAGATACCCGCGATGCTGCCTAGAAGGATGGTAAAGGTCCGGCTCACCTCTGAGGCGGTTTCCACGATCTCTGCCTGGTTATGGATGTGGAAATCATCGGGCATCCCTCCAACCCAACGATGTCGCTTGCGAAGCAGTAATATTATTGCCTCCTGTACCTTGCCGAGACTGGCATTGTCAGCGGCCTGGATATCGATCTCATGAAGGTAATCAAGCCCGAGCAACTGCTTCATGGCCGTTGTATACGGTATGACCACCTGATCATCCGGGTTATGCCTTCCTTGGCTTCCCTTGGCCTTTGTAACTCCAATGATACGGAAATTGATCCCCTTGATCTTGACCGTTTCACCGACGGGATTGGTCCCTTTGAACAATTCTTCCGAGGTGTTGGGACCCAGCACGGCAACCCTTGCCATCCGCTTGACCTCCCCTTCGGTAAATGACCTTCCCCTCTCAATTTCAAAATTCCGAACCGGAAAATAGGTCATGGATGAACCGATCACATTGCCTGGCGTATTCTTGTTAAAATACTTGAGTTGGCAATTGCCTCTCGCTATCGGCGCAACCTGGTACACACCGGGGACCTGGTCGAGTATTGCCTTGGCGTCTGAGAGTCTTAGCCGCTGTGACGTATCAGACATCACCCCGCGGAACCCTCGTTGCCCGGGATGGATTACCAGCAGGTTTTTGCCCATGGAGGCAATCCGTTCCATCACCCGTTTTTGCGCGCCGGCCCCCACTGCCAGCATAGATATCACGGCCCCCACCCCAATGATAATCCCCAACATGGCCAAAAATGTCCTGAGCTTGTTTGCAGACAGGCTCTTTAACGCTACTTTGATAATGGTCCAGAAGAGCATTGCTTCATCGACTTCCGTCCTGGTCAACGATCCTTCCGTCCTGGATATGGATCTGCCGCTTGCAGCACCTTGCCACGGTGGGTTCGTGGGTAACAATGATGATCGTCCCGCCACCGGCATTCAACTGTCTAAAGATCGCCATGATCTCTTCCCCGGTCTTTGTGTCCAGGTTTCCCGTGGGCTCATCAGCAAGAATAATGGCTGGATTTGTCACGATGGCACGCGCAATTGCCGCCCGCTGCAGCTGTCCCCCGGAGAGCTGTGCGGGCTCGTGATACATTCGATCTTCAAGGCCAACAATCTTTAAGGCCTCTTTTGCGCGATCTTTGGCTTCGGATTTCCCGGCATACAGGAGCGGGAGTTCCACATTCTCCAGGGCGCTCAGGCGTGGGAGGAGGTTGAAGTTCTGAAAGACAAAACCGATCTGCCGATTTCGGATCTCGGCAAGACGATTCAGGGAGAGCCTGGACACATCTTCCCCCGCAAGGATATAGGTCCCGGAGTCAGGACGGTCCAGGCACCCCAGGATATGCATCAGGGTCGATTTTCCACTCCCCGAAGAACCTCTTATGGCAACCATTTCGCCTTTTTTGACCCCAAAGTCTATTCGGTTCAGAGCCAGGATCCGGTCTTCTCCAAGTCGATAGGTCTTTACGAGCGATAGTGCCTCGATGATCATCAATGCGATCCTCCACCCATGATCATCCCCATCCCTCTCGTGGAAGAAAGGTTTCGTTTCGACTGATCCGTTCTCCAGCGGCTCCAGGCCTCCTCTTTGTCGTAGATGACCGTATCCCCTTGATCCAAACCGCCGGTGATCTCGGTAACGACACCGTCGCTGATACCCACTTGAACCGGGCGTTCTTCCACGGTACCGTCATCCTTCTTTACCCGCACAAAATGCCCAGGCCTGTTCTGCAAAATAGCCCCGGACGGCACGATTAGGACCTCCTTCTTCTCAGCAACAACGATTTCAACATTAGCGGTCATCTCCGGTTTTAGCAACAACTTGTCCTTTCCCTGGACCTCAATCTTCACCTCAAAGGTCACGACATTTGACACATTGACACCCTTTGCTGCAATCCGCTCGATTTTTCCTGAGAAGTGCCTTCCCGCAAATGCATCCGCAGTGATGATCACCTTTTGGCCCAATTGCACTTTTCCGATATCACTCTCATCGACCGAAGCCAGAATAAAGAGGCGCGAGAGATCGGAGAGGACCATAACCCGGGTGCCTCCGCCAACATTGCTAATCCCTGAGGAAATGATCTGTCCTGTCTGGACATTACGCTCGGAAACCACTCCATCGATGGGAGAGAATACCCTGGTATCTTTAAGACGCTGCTCGGCGAGAGAAAGGTCGATCCGATTGGTCTCTATCTGGGCCTTCGCCAGCCTGACACCCTGTCGCATGATTTCCAGTTCATGCCCTTTGATGGCCAATTGTTCCATCCGTATCCGTGCGCTTTCCAGGTCAGATTCAGCCTTAATGGCCGCCGTCTCTGTTGTCTCCCTGTCTTCCTGGCTGGCAATCTTTCTCTCAAAGAGTCTCTTCATGCGGTCTGCCTTGGCACGGGCATCCTTGGCAGAGGCCTTTGCTGATTTCAAGGCGGCCTCAGCATTCTTTCGTTCAATGGCAAGGCCCTCCTGGGCGATCTGAAGATTGACTTTGCTTTGCACAAAACGCGCCTGCGAGGAGGCAAGAGAGATCTCCGCCTGTTTTACTTTTCGTCTCTCGTCCACCGGATCGAGTTCAACCACCAGGTCTCCCTTCTTGACCCGATCACTGATATCAAAAGGCAGCTTTATGACCTCGCCGCTGGCCTTGCATTTTATCTCAACATCCAGGTTGGAGACCACCTGACCGGTACAGAATACGGCAGAGCGTATTGACCCTTTTTTGACCTGCACAAAGGACCATTGCGGCGTCTCTGTCTTTACCCCCAGCCCTTTGTGCGCCCAAAAATACCCCCCCGCGATCATCACCGCGGTCAAGATCAAAAAGATAAAGGTTTTCTTCATAGGCATTGCCCCATGTGACTGAACCCGGCGAATGGTGAATTTTAGCCCACGATGCCGGCACGATTCAACCAATAAGATTTCAAGCGACACGATTTCTCATATAGAAATCTTGGCCCGGTAAATGGGGTTTCCAGTCCCCATTGCCCGGGTTTTGAAGGGCTGTGGTATTACGCAACTTTTTTCTTGACAAGAGAAAGAGCGACCCGGTAAAGTCTTTTGTCGACTATCGACAGCCACCGAGGCTGTTTCTTGACTTTCCAAATTTCGAAGAGAGCCCCTTCAAGACTCAACAAGATGGGTTGATTTGGCCTTTCTTCGTTCTAGGAGGAAGACATGTTCGGATACGCCGGGAAGATATTAAAGATCAACCTGACTGAACGTCGTATCGAGTCTCTCGATACGGACATGGACATGGCCCGGAGTTATATTGGCGGGAGCGGTTTCTGCGCTGCCCTTTTGGCAGACATGGATTGGGGCATTGACCCTTTGTCGGAGGCAAATCGCATTGTCTTTGCCGTCGGCCCTTTGACGGGAGCCCCCATGCCGTTTTGTTCCCGATACGTCGTGGCCGCGAAGTCCCCCCTGACGGGTCTCCTTGGGGAGGCACATGCCAGTGGATTCTGGGGCCCGGAGCTCCGGTTGGCCGGTTGGGATGCCATTGTCGTGGAGGGTGCCGCTGATCGGCCGGTCTATCTGTCAATCGACGACCGGAGGGTAGAAATTAACGATGCCAGCCATCTGTGGGGGAAGGATACCTATGAGACCGAGGAGATCCTGAGAGGGCTTTATAAAGGGAAACCCCGTGTCCTATCGATAGGTCAAGCCGGGGAAAAAAGGTCTCTGCTGGCGTGTATCATCAATGATCATGGGCGGGCCGCGGCCCGGACCGGCCTCGGTGCTGTGCTGGGGGCAAAGAAGCTGAAGGCCATTGTGGTACGGGGGACCGGAAGATATCAGATGGCTGACAGACAGGGGCTAAAGAATCTGGCCAGAGAACTGGTTGGTATTGTTATGGCGGCACCGGCCCGCGAGGTCCTGCACAAATACGGGACAAACGGTGGAATGATGGCCTTCCACGAGATGGGGGATGTACCGATCAGGAACTGGACCCAGGGGGCCTGGGAGGAAGGGGCCGAAAAGGTCTCCGGGCAGGCGATGACAGAGACAATACTCACGGGCACTTACGCCTGCCGGGGTTGTCCCATCGGTTGCGGCCGGGTTGTGGAGGTTAAGGAAGGGGCCTATGCCTTCTCGGGAAAGGGCCCGGAATACGAGACCGCGGCCGGCTTTGGGCCGCTGTTGCTAAACGACAACCTGGAATCCATTGCCCGGGCAAATGATCTATGCAACCGTTACGGGTTGGACACCATATCCACCAGCGCCGCCATCGGCCTTGCCTTTGAGGCCTATGAAAGGGGGGGGCTGGACAAATCAGCCACCGATGGCCTGGAACTGACATGGGGTAACCATGCGGCAGTCGTGGGGTTGGTTGGCAAGATTGGAGAACGTGAGGGGGTAGGGGCGCTCCTGGCCGATGGTTCTCGAAAGGCTGCGGAAAGGATTGGCGGGGGGGTGCACGGGTTTTCTATGGATGTAAAGGCCCTGGAGCTGGCCTTCCACGACCCGCGGGCCTTTAGCAGCTGGGCCGTGGCTTACGCCACGGCCCCGCGCGGGGCATGTCACATTGCAGCCCCTACCTACTGGCTGGAGCGCGGGGTGACCTTTTCGGACCTCGGATATCCGGAACAGATGGATCGCTTTTCTACAGAGGGGAAAGGGGCGTGGACCAAGGTTTTCCAGGACTATTGCGAGATGTTGGAATGCCTGGTTCTCTGCAAGTTTGCATTATACGGGGGTCTCAGAGGACCCAATTTTGTCGATATGATCCGTCTGGCAACCGGTTGGGAAATGAGTCTAGAAGAACTGCTGCGTGTGGGCGAGAGGGCTTTCAATCTGAAGCGGGTTATTATCAACAGGCTGGGAATCACCCGGGCGGGCGATACCTTGCCCGAACGAATCCTGAGAGAACCCCTCCCGGAGGGCGGCACCCAGGGGCACACGCCAGACTTGACAACCATGCTGGATGACTATTATCAATCACGCGGGTGGGACAAAAACGGGGTTCCCACTCCGGAAAAACTGCGGTCTTTGGGAATTGACAGGAGGCCTTAGGCCATAACATCTCAAAGAACAGGGGGAAAGCCTTGGCATGTGGAAAAGAATAGACCCCATGCCAAGGCAGACACCATTTAAACCCCCAGGTTTTTGAGAAGTTACCTCAAGCCTCAGTTTGCTTGCAAATGAAAGGAGGGAAAAGATGTTAAAATCATTTAGAGTGCGGACTCCCGACTGGATACTCTTTGGATTGGATACGGTGCGCCAGGTGGGGTCAGAGGCCAAACGACTGGGGGCAGGAAGGGTTATGCTGCTGACCGATCCCGGGGTAGCCAAGGCTGGGCTCCTTGATCCGGTATACGAGTCTCTCAATGGAGAAGGTCTGGACTACGACACCTTTGACACGGTTGAACCGGAGCCTTCCATTGAGAACCTTTTGGAGGCCTCCAGAATGGCCAAGCAGGGCAAATTTGACGTCTTTGTGGCCGTGGGCGGGGGCAGCTCCATGGATACAACAAAGCTGGTCTCGGCAATGATGATAAACGAGGGAAATATCCAGGATTTTTTCGGTGTGGACAATGTGCCAAAACGGGGTCTGCCGACCATCATGGTCACCACCACATCCGGTACGGGATCAGAGGTAACCCGGATGGCCGTATTCACCGACAAAGAGGTAAACCTCAAGCGTGTGGTGAGCGCTCAAAACATCCTGGCCGATGTTGCGATCGTTGACCCCAACATGACCCGGAGTATGCCGCCATCGGTCACCGCGGCAACGGGCATAGATGCCTTCATCCACGCAGTGGAATCTTATGTGGCAATCAACGCCAGCCCTTTGACAGACACGATTGCCCTCGAAGCCACAAGATTGATTGCGGAAAATCTGGCACCCGCCTTTGCAAACGGCAACGATATGGCCGCGCGGTACAACATGGCCCTGGGCAGCTTTATGGCGGGTATCTCCTTGAATAACGCCGGCGTAGGGGCCGTGCATGCCCTGGCCTATCCCATCGGGGCCGAGTACCACCTGTCCCACGGTCTTGCCCTGATCGTGATCTTCCCTGAGACCATGCGGTCGATCTCCATTTCATGTCTGCCAAAGTTTCGGAGGATAGCCGAGGCTATGGGAATTGATGTTGAAGGCCTTTCCCCCTGGGAGGCAGCAGATGAAGCCGTAGAAGGGATGACCGAGCTGGCCAAGATGGTTGGGCTTCCAACAACACTTTCTGAGGTGGAGGGTGATCAATCCAAGATACCGCAATGGGCAAAAGCAGCCCATGGAGAGCAACGCCTCCTTGGCAATACCCCAAGAGCCCTGAGCATTGAAGACATCGCGGAGATCTTCGAAAACTCCTTTTGATTTGATGGGGCGTATCAATTTAGTCATTTTCAAAACTGACACTTGGACAGGGGAATGGGGTTTCGGAATCCCCATTCCCCGGGTTTCAAAGGGCTAAAGTATTATGATTGGGCCACGTTTCGGCCTGTTACGGGGCAGGCCGTCAAACATCATGTTGGCCCACCCTCTTCCGCCGACGATCCTCCAAAGGAGTGGCCGGAATGGGCTAGCCAGACGGAGGAAATTGAGACAGCTCAAATGAAGATCAGGATAAAAGGGTTTCTGACCGTAAGAGAGGCAATGGATAACCGGCCTTTTGTAGACATGGAGGCCGAGGGCCTTACCCTCAGGGGGGTCTTAGACAGACTGGCAGATGAATACGGGAAGAATTTCAGCAACCTCATCTTTGATCCCGCGACAGGCGAGGTGCGAAACCTTTATCAGATCCTGGTAAATTCTCGTCACTACAAATTCCTTCCAGGCCGGCTGGATACCCGGTTGAGCGAGGGCGATGTGGTAGTGATCATCCCACCGGTGGCAGGGGGATAGGGCGAGGCGGTGGCCTTCGTGGTGAGGCCGCGTCAAAGTCTGGCATGTTTGCAGTCGACGATAGACATGTGAGGGCATATGTAGCCGACAATCGATAGTATTTGGGAGAATGACATGCGGTTATTGGAGTGCGAATCCAAGGACATTCTAAGGGCATACGGAATTTCAACGCCAAGGGGTCAATTGGTTTCAGGCCCAGCAGATGTTGAATTCGACGGACCGGCCATGCTCAAGGTCCAGATCCCTCTGGGCGGACGGGGAAAGACCGGCGGAATCATGGAGGCGTCGAGCAAAGACGAAATGATATTGGGGGTTGAACGCCTTTTGTCAACCCCTGTGAGAGGGTACACGTCCACGAAGATCCTCGTCGAGGAAAAGATAGCGATTGCCCGGGAATTTTTCATGGCCGTGGTCTATGACACGGTCTCAAAAGGTCCTGTGGCCGTATTCTCCCAGGAGGGAGGAGTCGATATAGAGGAACTGGCCCTCACTCGGCCTGAGAAGGTGCATAAAGAACTGTTTTCGACACGCCGGAGGCTCCCCCAATATCGTGCCAGGGAAATCATCTCTGAGGCCGACATCTCCGGAAGAATGCTGCTGGGTCTGGGTTCTGTCCTGTCAAATCTTGCCGAGGTCTTTTTGGACCGTGATGCAACAGTGGCGGAGATCAATCCACTGGCCCTGACCCAGGAAGGAAAGCTGATTGCACTCGACTGCCACATAGAGATAGACGATGATGCCCTTTTTCGTCACAAGGATCTGGCCGAAATGGAGAAGGATCATAACCGTTATTCGGGTGGCAGGAGCAGCACCGAATTTGAACGAAAGGCAGCTGAAATAGACGGCCTTGATCATAGAGGGGTAGCGGGTCGCATGATCGAGTTTGACGGTTCCCTGGGGTTGGTTATAGGGGGGGGTGGTGCATCCCTCACGGCCTTTGACGCCATCAGACATCACGGCGGAAGCCCCGCCAATTATTGTGAAATCGGGGGCAACCCCTCGGTGCTCAAGGTCAAGGAATTGATCAAACATATCCTTTCAAAGCCGGGTGTCGAGAAGATTGCCGTAATTATGAATGTTGTCAGCAACACCCGGGTGGATCTGGTGGCCCGAGGGGTCGTGAAAGGTATCCTGGAGGCGGGTATGAACCCGTCGGAGACGGTTGCGGTCTTTCGGGTTCCGGGTGCCTGGGAGGAAGAAGGTTTTAAGATCCTTTCCAAGTACGGGGTGCCATACTGTGACCGGACCGTTTCGATTGATACGGCGGCCAAGATGGCGGTTGAAAGGACCAGAAACTGACGCAAAGTGAGAAAGAAGAGGGTCATATGACCATATTAGCAGACCAGGATACAAGGGTGATCGTCCAGGGGATTACAGGGCGCGAGGCAGCCTCATTTAGCAAAGACATGCTGGACTATGGAACCCAGGTTGTTGCCGGAGTTACCCCGGGTAAACAGGGGCAACAGGTCCACGGTGTGCCCGTTTATGACACGGTTCGGCGGGCAGTCAGGGAGCACCCTGCTGACGCCTCTGTCATATCAGTGCCCCCTGCCATGGTAAAGGGGGCCGCGCTGGAGGCCCTTGAAAATGGCATAGGCCTTCTTGTTATCGTAAGCGAGCGGGTCCCCAGAAGGGATGTCATAGAACTCCTGGAGGTGGCCCGGGAGAGAGACGCCCGTGTCATTGGCCCCAATACCCTCGGGCTGATCTCCCCGCATATCGTGAGGCTCGGAATGGCAGGCGGACCGGTTGAGGATGTCAAAAAGGCCTACATGCCCGGGTATGTGGGAATCGCCTCGAGAAGCGGGGGCATGACCACTGAAATCGCCAATCTCCTGACCACCAATGGGATCGGGCAGAGTACGTGCATCGGCATTGGCGGGGATCCTGTGGTCGGGTCAAATTTTTTGGACCTGATCCCCCTCTTCGATCGGGACCCGGGGACAAAGGCGGTGGTCTTGTTCTGTGAGCCCGGGGGCATTATCGAAGAGACCCTCGGCGAGATCGTGGCGACCCAGGATATTTCGCTCCCCATCGTGGCCTTTATTGCCGGCCGTTTTGTTGATTCCATGCCCGGGGTTCGGTTTGGCCATGCAGCCACTATTGTTGAAGGTGAAAGGGGAACAGCGAAGGGAAAGGCAGAGCGCCTGACAAGGGCCGGGATCCGGGTGGCCGAGTCGTTTTCCGATATCATACCGATCCTGAAAGAATATCTATAAACGAAGGAGTTCTGAAATATGGAGCTATCGGAGATCCAAGAAAAGATATGGAGCCATGCCAAATCCGATCTTGCAGAAGAGCCGGTTGCCAGCACGGATCATGTTGAGAGAATGACCGCGTGGTGTCAAGAGCTCGGGCCTGAGGTGGGCGCCGACATGGAAGTTCTGGTGGCAGGAGCGCTTCTACATGACGTGGGTGTGGTTATAGATAGGAAGCGCCATTTTGTGGTTGGGTGTCACAGGGCAGCCGAAATCCTGAAAGAGGCGGGTTTTCCGCAAGAGAAAATCGATGCGGCCCTCCATGTCCTGGAGGCCCACAGCCGTTATGGTGGCGCACCCGCTCCTGAGACCGCCGAGGCCAGGGTGGGTCAGGATGCCGACGCCCTGGAATATATCGGGGCTATTGGAATAATTCGCGCCGTGATCCGCGGGCTCAATGATGGATCTTTTGATGGAAAGATCAGCGGTTTTCCCAAATACCTCCGCTCGGTCTTGGCCAAGGTGGAAGGCACATTTCACACAGAAAAGGCCGGTGAGCTGGGTCGGTCAAGGGTGGAATACATGAGAACCTTCCTCGAACGTATTGAGAAAGAGCTGAGAATGGAGGCATGAGAGGAAATCCTTTATACGGAACGGGGTCATCCAGGCCTTTGATGAGAGAGAGGCACAAGGGGGGCAGCCATACGATGAGACCGCAGGTTTATGGATTTTGCCGGTGTGGAAAAGGCCAGATGCATTATCAGCCTGACCCGGATCATAGAGGCCTTATGAGAAGCAAAAAGAGGGTCGATCATGAGTGAGTTTATTAGAGTGGAAATCG
>CAZXCQ010000055.1:0-25661 GCA_964639275.1 uncultured Desulfobacteraceae bacterium
GTTCACTTACCGGGGTCTTTATCCACCAAGACAGCAAGTATGTGTTTGTGAATGATAGATTCGCAGAAATGCATGGGTACGAGCCTGAAGAACTGCTTGGAAGGGTCCATCTTGATTTAATTCATCCGGACCAGAGGGAGATCATAAGACAAAGGCGAGAGAAAAGACTAAAGGGTGAAAAGGTTCCACAGCGCTATGAGATCAAGAGGCTCAAAAAGGACGGAAAAGCGGTCTGGCATGAAATCATGGTAAGCGACCTGATCTCGTATCAAGGAAGGCCCGCCATTATGGGCCACGAGATAGACATCACTGACCGCAAGCGGGCAGAGGAGGCGGTACGGGAGAGTGAGGAGAAATTCCGAGGAATTGCCGAAACAAGCTTTGACATGATATTCATGACAGATCATGCGGGCTATCTCACCTATGTTTCCCCTGCAGCCCAGAAGTTATTGCATTTCAGACCCGAAGAAATATTAGGAAAACATTTCCGCGACTATCTGGTTGAATCAGAGATACCACGAATCTCGAGACTTTTTGACCAGCTCATGAAAGGAGAGGACGTTGGAATTCTCCAGATGCAAGCAAAGAGAAAAGATGGGACCCATGCCTTTATCGAACTGACTGTCTCACCGATCTTTGAGCGGGATAAGATAGTGGGAACTCAGGGAATCATAAGGGATATCACTGAAAGACGCAAGATGGAACAAGAGCTTTTAAAGATCGAGAAGCTCGAATCACTGGGAATCCTTGCGGGCGGTCTGGCGCATGATTTCAACAACATCCTGGCGACGATCATGGGAAATGTCTCACTGGCCAGGATGGATATGGAGCGAGACTCCCAAACATACGAACTCCTGGAGGAGGCCGAGAAGGCATCTTACCGGGCCAGGGATCTCACCCAGCAGTTATTGACATTTGCCAAGGGCGGCGCACCGGTCAAGGAGACGGCTTCCCTGCCTGAATTGGTCAAGGAGTCAGCGGGTTTTGCCCTGAGGGGGTCTAATGTGAGGTGTGATTTCACCCTGCCAGAGGATATCTGGCCGGTAGAGATCGACGTGGGGCAAATCAATCAGGTCATCAACAACCTGATCATCAATGCGGTTCAGGCCATGCCGGATGGCGGGGTAATTCAAATTCAGGCTGAAAATATGAAGGTAGACGTCAAACATGCCTTGCCGCTTGAACCCGGGAGATACATAAAGCTGACAATGCAGGACCAGGGGGTCGGCATAGCGACAAGGCACCTCCCGAAGATATTTGATCCGTATTTTTCAACAAAGCAACAGGGCAGCGGTCTTGGGCTTGCCACGGTGTATTCTATTATCAAACGGCACCATGGACATATTACTGTGGATTCCGAGCTGGACGCCGGGACGACCTTTCATATCTACCTGCCCGCCTCGGAGAAGGAACTATCCGCAACGGAAGAAAAGTTGCTGGGGCCGGTCATGGGCAAAGGAAAGATTCTGGTAATGGACGACGAGGAGTCACTGAGGAATCTTGCCCGTCAGGCGCTTGGGCGCCTGGGCTATGATGTCCAGTTGGCCACCGATGGTGGTGAAGCCATCAAACAATACACAAAGGCACGGGAGTCAGGTGAGCCCTTTGATGCCGTGATCCTGGATCTGACCATCCCCGGTGGGACAGGAGGTAAGGAGACTATCAGAAGGCTAAAAGAGATAGACCCTAAGGTAAAGGCCATAGTGGCCAGCGGCTATTCCGGTCATCCGGTTATGGCGAATTTTGAGGAATATGGTTTTAGGGAGGTCATCGTGAAACCCTTTGACATCAAGAAACTGAGCTGGACTTTACATACGGTACTGACCGGAGAGGATGAGTGAATGGTGAAATGAAGCAGAGATTCGTCCGCAAAGGGTGATTTATTTCAGATCATCACCTTAACCCCGTACCGGGCAAAGCGCTTGTCGGCCGTCACAACGGGGATTTTCCGTATCAAGGCCTTGGCAATGATAAAGCGATCACATGGATCTCTGTGGATGGGGGGCAATTCGGTCGCTTTTATACATATGTCAAGATTCAGACCGATGATGTCGATTTGGTGATGTCTCAGGATCTCGCTGATCCATTCCCGAGGCGGAGCAGGCAACCGCAATTTTCCGGTCCTGGTCTTAATCCCAATTTCAAATCCACAAACAGCGGAAACCGAGATCAGAGGGGCCTGTTCAATCCTTTCCAGGGTACTTTCTGAGATCATTGTGTGGTCGTGGGCCAACCAGAGAAGGGCACAGGTGAGAAATCTTCGATGGGATCGTAGCTGATCTTGATCTTGCTCAGGACGGGATGGTACGCCAGCCGACCGGGACGTCTGTGGGGAATCAGCTCAGCCACCGGCCTGCCGTTTCGGCAGATCAGAAATCTTTCTCCCTTTTTCTCCACATCGGACAGGAGCGCGGAGAGCCGGGTTTTTGCCTAATGCAGCAGTGTGGCATTCATGCATCACTGGCCAAACGCTTCTATTGCGGCCTTGAGTTCCGGGTGATTCCGGGCATATGCCTCAAGCGTTAACCCCTTTTGAAAGGCCTCCCAACCCTGTCTCAGACTCGTTGCACCCGCCCGTGGCCCCATGGGATGACCAAACACCCCCCTACCCGGTACGATGCCAAAATCAATGGTCTTCACTTTTTCATATATTGCGGGGGTTGAACCGGCCCACTGGCTACCCGCGGGGACAGGCAAAATTTGCTTACAATGGCCCAACGGCTTGAAGCATTCCTCAATATTGCGCAGGACTTCGTTTTCGGGCGTCTTCATCCGTTCGCCAAAGCCAGGCATGATAAACGCGTCAAATCCAACAAGCCGCTGCAGTTTGGTAATCAATTTTGAATGGACCCCAAAATAGGGGGCGCGGGTAAATGGGGCAATAAAGGGCAGATGACCCACCAGTGGCACCTGGACATGTCTCCTGAGCATCCGCACGGCGCTCAATCCCGTAGTCATTCCATTTATCAACAGAGCGTTGGCGCCACCAGCAACCGCAATATCATGCAGTTCTACCAAACGATCCACCTCATCGGTGATATTAGCCAGGTATATCTTTTTTTCGCCCGTTTCTTTCTCGCCCTTTAGCCTGGCCCGGCCTAACAGCGCGGCTCTCTCTCTCAGGGGCGACCATTCAACATCCCCGAGCATCTCATCATCCTTGGCAATATCCAGGCCCCCCATCCAGCCCTCGTATGCCAGCTCGGCAGCGGCCTCGGGGCTCAGCCCGAGGTTGGGCTTTATCACACCAAAAAAGAGGGGTCTGTCATGGACCCCCAGCATCTCTCTTAGACCTTCGATCCCGAATTGAGGACCTTCAAAATGACGCAGGTAGCTCTCAGGGAATTCAATGTCAAACAACTTGATCACCGAGATACCCTTTGAAAAAAAGGTCCCCTCACCGAGGGCCGCCGACAACAAATTCGGTATCCTGGGGCCAAAATTGCCATGCGGATGGGCAATCTTGACCCTGCACCCATAGGACTTGAGAGGAGAAGGCACGAGCAGGGGATAGGAGGGTCTGTCTAATTCGCGTTCGACAAAGAGCTCAATAACCTTGGCGCCAAACTGCTGACGGAGGTCCTCATCAACACCCACCCGTCTCCATTGCGCCGTCGATTGCTCCTGGCATAAACGCGCTGCTGCCTCCTCCGGATCGATGGTTGACTCAAAATAATAATCAAAGATAAGATACTGCTCCAGATTCAATCTTTCGCGGTCTGCAAAGAAACCCCGCTTGTCTGTTTCATCCATTTCTGTCACCCTTCACGCTGGTTAGCGTTCCAAAAGCCTTCTTGCTCTCCGCAGTAAGACGGCACGACTCCGGGGATAGGTGGGATGAGGGAGAAGCATTGGTTCTAGCGGCTGGTCTTTTCTCCGTGGACCCTGTGGAGCACCCAGGCCACGTTGCGGCCTAATGTCCGCATGGTCTCCAGTGACTTCCGATCTTGAAGGACCTGGCCCTTTTCTCGTCCAAAACCGAGGTTCCAGTTACTCGACCCGGCCACTATCATCTCTCCGATCAAAAAGAAGTGATTCAGGGAGTCGAATGTATGAATCGCTCCGGCCCAGGTGGCCACGCTCACCGCCGCCCCCACCTTACGTCTGAGCATATTATCGTTGGAACGTGAAACCATGCCCGCCCGGTCAATCAAGGCCTTCATGGTGGAGGTGACATCTCCGATGTAGGTGGGGGATGCCAGGATAATCCCCTCGGCGGCCAGCATCTTATCAATATACTGGTTGAGTTCGTCGTCTTTGATCGCGCAGTGCTGATCTCTGTTTTCAAGACAGCGGTAGCAGGCGAGGCAGGCCTTGATTCTTGCGCCAGCAAGCTGTACCAGTTCGGTCCCGACGCCCTCCTGTTCCAACTCTTGAAAGACCTCCCGCACCAGAATAGCGGTGTTGCCATCCCTGCGGGCGCTGCCATTAAAGGCCACCACCTTCACGGGCCCATTTCCTCTCTTTCTCTTCCCCTGTCTTGAGCCAGAATGGTTGTCCTTAGTCCGGCTTGGACCCAGGGTCCAATTTCATGTTCTTATAGGATTTCGTGACTTCGACGATCGCGTTTTCAGTGGGCAGTCGCTCTCCACTGGATCCAGCCGCATATCCAACTGCGCCGGAATGTAAAATGGAGTATTCAGCCGTCTCCGGATCCTTAAATGGTCCACCGTGGGTGAGGACGATGACGTCGGGATTGACCTCCCTGGCCGCCAGACACATGGCCCGGGCCGACTCTGTGGCCCTTTCCAACGTCAGTGAATCCTTTGAACCGCTCAACCCCCCGGCTGTTACGCCCACCAGGGCACCCACCACATCGGCACCGGCCTCACTCATTTTTCGGGCCTCTTTTGAGTTAAAGGCCCAACCCACGGTAAATATTCCCTTGTTGTGAGCCAGCGCGATCATCTCCGCTTCTCTGGAAAAGCCCAGGCCGGCAGATTCCAGTTGGGCCGCGAACTCCGGACCGTAAATACCCGCAAACGGCTCGTTGGTCACGCCGGAAAAGCCCAGCGCCATCATTTCATCCATAAACCTTTCGTGGTTCAGGCTCGGGTCATGGGCGCCTATCCCGACGATGCATGGGGTTTCTTTGACAGCCGGGAGAATCTCGCGGGCCATCCTGGCCACGTGCTCATTGGCGTTTGAGTAGGGCAAAAAGGCCATCAGGGTGTGTTGCCCCATCATCCGATAGATGGCCGTGGAATAGACCGCAATCAGGTCGGCTCCCCCCAATTCGGCACACTTGGCGGTCAAACCGATACCCGCCCCAAACATCAGCAAAGGCCTTTTTGCCTCAAGCTGCCGGTGAAGACGGTCCAGCACTTCTGTCCTGGTATATTTTTTGGCCATGAGACCCCCATAAGCCTTACAGCTTTAACCACCCGGGTATATTGACCGGCATATTCTTAAACTCCTGACACACCTTAACAATCGCAGGCTCCACTGGTGTCCGTTCGATGCTGGAGGCCCCAAGGTAGCCCACGGCCTCGGTCCGCTCCATTACGTAGGCGGTGCTCACAGGGTCCTCCATAGGTCCACCATGGGTGATGGCAAAGAAATCCCCGGCAGGTCGCACTTCTTTTGCCGCGGCGATCAGCTGGTGGGTCACCTCGACACTCTCATCCAGGGACATGACCGTCCCCGCACCAATCAGACCCCCGGAGGTTAGGCCGACGTGGCAGGCCACGATATCCACACCGGCCCCTGCGACCATCTTGGCCTCTTCGGGGGTGAAGCAATAACCAATGGTAAAGAAGCCAAGATCATGGGCAATCTTTAAGACTTCCGTTTCCTTGTCATAGCCAAGCCCCGACTCCTCCAGGTTTTTCCGGTAATGCGAGTCGGCATCAATGAGCCCCACAGTGGGGAAGTTCATAAACCCGGAGACCCCCATCGATCCAAGCGTATTAAACCAAAACTCCCAGAGCGTCCTGGAGTCCTGCGCGCAGAATCCGGCGATCACCGGGGTCTCCTTTACCATGGAAATAACCTCAGCCGCATAATCCATAACCATATCCTGGTTACGCCCCACCGGCATCAAACCGGACAGGGAACCGGCGCCAAAGTGCCTGAATCGTCCCGAGTTATATATCCCGATGATATCGATCCCCCCCTTTTCTTCCAGCTTGGCTGTAAATCCGTCCCCGGCTCCCCCAATGATAATTGGTTTTCCCTCTCTCAGCGTTCCCCTGAGGCGAGCGGTTAGCTCGTCACGACTGTATTTTCTTGCCATCTTACCCTCCTGTACTTGTCTTTTGTGCCTTGTGGCTCAAAGTTCCAGAAGTCCCGCAAATCGGTTTGATTTACCTTCTTCCAGAAGTGTAAAAACATTGAATATCGAATAACGAACCACAGAATTACGAATATTGATGGTCTCATAAAAGGTCGTCACTCCGGTGAAGCTTGTGCCCGACTCGATCCGGTAAATAGGATCCAGGTATTTTGTAAGTGCCTAAAAGAACTGGATTCCGGCTGTAGATTATCCCGTATCTTATACGGGGCCGGAATGACGAAAAAGGGCTGTCGCGACTTTTTACAAGCCCATCTTAGTTCAACATTCGACATTCCTTGTTCGATATTCTGCGGTTTGTAACACTTTAGCTTTTTGAAACCCGGGCAATGGGGATTCCGAACCCCCATTGCCCTGTCTAAGTTCCAATTTTGAAGAAAGCTAAAGTGATACTGCCAACAGGATCCCACGGTCTTGGGCATTTGCTCAATTAGTGAGCATTTGATTTATCATAAAATAGCTGTTTGAGCCCTGTCAAGGGCTAATTCGGGTGAGACTCCTTCTGGAACATTCTCACCTTAATCCCTGGATTTTTTTATCTAAGTAATTCTTGACAGATAGGAACGCTTTATTATATAAGAAATGCTGATGATTTGAGCAAATGCCCATAGACGGGCAAAGATCTACTCTAACAGTTTACGATATTATCCACTCTGAGCGCGAACGAGCCGTGATCATGCACCAGAGTCCAGGTGAAACCCCCAATTTTTTTGAGTTCCTTATCCATCTGGCCTCCCTCTATTATTTGGAAGGGAAGACCCAGGCCGAAGTTGCCCAGGAATCGGGCATCTCACGTCAAAAGGTCCAGCGGCTGCTCCGGCAGGCCAGAGAACTGGGAATCGTCGAGATCAACGTGCGGAGTCTGCCAACGGTCTCGCTGGATCTCGAAAGACGGCTCAAGACCCTGTTTCAGCTAAAAGACGTGCTTGTGGCGGCGTCACATCCTGGCGAAACGGAACGGAGACGGTCGGTCGCCCAGGCAGCCGCCAGCTATCTTGAACGCCATCTCTCAGACGGCATGGTGGTGGCCGTGGGCATGGGACGAAACACGGGTGAAATCCCTGAATTCTACCACCCGTCCCGCGGGATTGATTGCATCTTTGTGAGCGCCATGGGCAATTCTCCCCATGTGGGCGAATCAATCAACCCCAACAACATCTGTCAAAAACTGGCGGCCAACTCCAGGGGGCGGGCCATGCATCTCTATGCACCGGCCTATGTTGAGAGCCAGAGGGTCCGGGACATCCTGTTCGCCCAGGAGGCCGTGGGGCCGGTCCTGAGGCAGGCCAAAGAGGCGGATATGGCCATAGTCGGAATCGGCACGCCTTCAGACGATGCCACCCTGGTGCGAATGGACTGTCTTTCACCGATCGAGGCGCGTCGGCTGGCATCGAGCGGCGCGGTGGGGGACATGCTGGGTGCCTGCTTCGATGAACACGGACGTATGATCGCCTCAGACCTGTTTGGCCGCCTGGTAGGGTTAACTCTGGAGGACCTGCGCAATATCCCCAGGGTGATCGCCGTGGTCAGTGAAAAGGGAAAATCAAAGGCCATCCTCGGCGCATTGCGTACCGGGATCATTCATATACTCATTACTGACTCGGGCAACGCCATGGAAGTACTGCACATGGTCGACTGACACATGCGCTGGCCAGTCGGTTAGGGGAGCCCAGAATGAAACTCTTCATTATGACCATTATGAACGGGCTGACGCTTGCCGCCCTCTACTTTTTGGTGGCCAGCGGATTTACCCTTGTCTTTGGGCTCATGCGAAACGTCAACTTGGCCCACGGTTCCCTTTACTTGCTCGGTGCCTACATCGGTTTCGACGTGATGGAGGCCACCGGTTCCTGGGTGCTGGGCGCCGTCGGCGGATTTGTTTCCATAGGCATCCTGGGGTTGCTGCTCCAGGTCGCCATCTTCCGCTTTATGGAAGGTCAGGAACTGCGGCAGACCCTGGTCACCATCGGTATCTCTATCATACTCGCCGACGCTATGCTCGCCATCTGGGGCGGTGTGACCTATCAGTTTGAGATACCGGAGGTGCTTTACGGGGTTACCCGTCTGCCCGTTGTCAAAGTCTACACCACCTACCGCCTGTTCATCCTGTTTATAGCCGTGGTGATCGGACTGGCGCTCTGGTTCTTTCTCAATAAGACAAGGGTCGGTATGATGATCCGCGCAGGGGTGGACGATCGCGATATGCTGGCCGCCACAGGAATCAATGTGCAGCGCGTATTTGCCATCGTATTCACCATCGGTGCCGGCCTGGCAGGTTTTGCAGGGGTGGTGGGTGGCTCGGCCCTTTCTATCGCGCCTGGCGAAGACCTCAGGTACCTGCTGGCCTCGTTGGTCGTGGTCATCGTTGGCGGTATGGGCAGCGTGGGTGGGGCGGCCGTGGGAGCACTCCTTATCGGCCTGGCAGAACAGTTTGGCCTGGCCTACTCGCCCACTTACGGCGTTGTTTATACCTTTATAATCATGGTGCTTGCCCTGGCCTTCCGACCCCAAGGCCTCTTAGGGAGGACGGCCTCATGAGGCAACGCAACTCACAGGTGTCACACGGCAACAACCACGCCACTGGACTATGGCATGCGATTATCATTGGGTTCCTGATTGTCTATCCCTGGATTGCGTCGCCCTTTTGGGCCGTGCAAATCGGGGCCCAGTCGCTGATCCTGGGGGTTATCGCCCTGAGCCTGACCTTCCTGGCCGGCTACGGGGGAATGGTCTCCCTGGCCCAGCTCAGCGTGGCCGGATGCGCCGGGTATATGGTGGCCGTGCTGGGAGTCAACAGCTTCAATATGGGACTGGGATGGCACTGGTCGGCGGCAGTCATCGTGGCCATCGTCATCGCGACCCTGTTTGGGACCTTGATCGGCGTGATTTCGGTGCAGACCACGGGAATCTACACGATCATGATCACCCTGGCCATCGCGGTGGGCTTCTATTACTTTGCCCGCCAAAATTATAGCATCCTAAACGGCTGGAACGGTTTCGCGGGGCTCAAGCCGCCGGTCATCGGTGGGGTAGATTGGCGTGATCCGGTGCCCTTCTACTATCTTAGCCTGGCGGTGGCGGGCCTCGCCTATTTTGCAGTGGTCTATCTCCGGCGGTCCAACTTCGGGCTCTCGCTCCAGGGGATCAGGGACAACGACCGGCGGATGCGGGCCCTGGGCTACAATGTGACAGGCCACCGGATTCTGGCCTACACCGTCGCCGCGGTCATCGCTGCGCTTGGTGGCATCCTGGTGATCTGGCTAAATGGGCGCATCTCGCCGGCCTCGGTCAGCATCGGACCGACGATCGACATCCTGGTCATTGCGGTGATCGGCGGCCTGGGCCATCCGGTGGGGCCATTTATCGGCGCCATTTTATTCACCCTGCTCGAAAATTTTGCCATCGATTTGATCTACGCCGAAAGGTTCAACCTGCTGATCGGGACGGTCTTCCTGGCAATTGTCCTGTTCTCGCCCGATGGGATTCTGGGCCTGTGGCAGAAGCTAAGGCAACGCGCCGCGACCGCGCCCCGCTAGAGCGTCAAACAGGTGAAAGGACAGGCGGCCTTTGATGGGAGGGGGTGGAAGTCAAAAAAAAGAAGGTCAAAGCAAGACAACGATAAGGGAGTTACGGGCGTAAGTTTTGCCCGGCAAGGCGGAAACATTCATAATTCTGAAAAGGAGGGGAACCATGAAAAGAGCAGTGGGACTTTTGGTTATCTGTACTGTTTTGGCATGGGGGCTGTGCCTGCCTGCGACAGCCCAGGCGAAAGGAGTCATAAAGATCGGCACGATCGCCACGCTGGAAGGCGCTTTTGCCGTGCTGGGTCAGGACGGCATGCGCGGTGTCAAGCTTGCCATGCAGCAGTGGAACTACACGGCCGGCGGCAAGAAGATCAAGCTCTACACCATGTCGTCGGACGCGAGCCCCGACAGCGCCATCCGGGCGGCTCGTAAGCTGGTGGAACAGGAAAAGGTGGATATCGTGATCGGGCCGCTCTCCGGCTCCGAAGGTATCGCCGTGAAGGATTATGCCCATACACAGCCCCAGGTGACATTTATCAACGGCATCTCGGCGGCACAGGACACCACTCTTCGCAATCCCGCGCCCAACTTCTTCCGGTTCACCACGGACGGGGCCCAGTGGATGGCCGGGCTTGGTGACTACGTGGTCAATGTCAAGGGGTACAAAAAGATCGTGACCATTGCTGAGGACTATGCATTCCCCTACACGCAGGTATTGGGTTTTCTACTGGGCTTTTGTAAGGCAGGTGGCGAGGTCGTCGAGAGATTCTGGGTGCCGATCGGTAACAAGGACTACAGCACGATCGTGGCATCCATCCCGGATGATATCGATGCCATCTATGTGGCCCTGGGTGGCGCGGATGCGGTCAACTTCCTGACCCAGTATGAACAGGCAGGCGGTAACAAGCCCTTGATCGGCGGCTCCATCACCGTGGACCAGTCAGTGCTGGGCTCAAAGGGCCGGCGCAAGAAATTTGTCATCGGGACCCCAACGGGCGGGCCCATCGCGGATTCATGGGACGACCCGGGGTGGAGAAAATTCGTTGCCGAATATCGGGCCGCCTTCCCCAAGGGTTTCCCGTCCCCTTCCCTTTTTTGCTGGGGCTACTACGTGAGCACACTGGCCTGTCTCACCGCCCTTGATGAGGTGAAGGGTGATCTGTCAAACGACCAGAAGGCCTTCCGGGAGGCCCTATCTAATCTTAAGCTGAAGACGCCCTCCGGCGTTGTGACGCTTGACCAGAACCGGCAGGCGATCGCGGATATCTTCCTCACCGAGGTCATACAAGGCAAAGATGGCAATCTCTATAACAAGGTGATCAAGATCATCCCGCGGGTAAACCAGACTATGGGAATGGATCGCAAAGAGTTCCTGGCCCTTGGCCCGGTTGGACGCGACAATCCTCCCTGTAAGTAACAGAATGTGCGCTAAGAGCTGCTGGTGGTGAATGATAGTGAGAAGAGGCAAACCTTTGTCGGGTCCCCCTATGCCCTCGAACTCCAGGGCGTAGGACGAACCTTCGGTGCATTGGTGGCGCTCCATGACGTCTCCTTTAAGGTCATGGCGGGTGAGCGGCGCGCGGTCCTTGGTGCCAACGGCGCGGGCAAGACAACCCTTTTCAACGCTGTCACCGGTGATTTTCCGCCCACCAGCGGCCGAATCACCTTTTTCGGAGAGGATATCACCGTGCTTCCCCCCCACGAGCGGATCCGGCGGGGTCTCCGGAGGACTTATCAGAATTCTTTGCTATTTCATCATCTGTCGGTCCGCGACAATCTCTATCTGGCCCAGTGCGGAGCAACCCGCGGCCGGTTCTCTTTCCGCCGGCCGGGTGCCGACGACCTCGCCCTGGAGCAGACCGAGAAGATGGCCCGGTATGTTCACCTGGAGGGGGAGCTGGACCTGATGGTCTCCGCACTGTCTCATGGCCAGCAGCGGCAATTGGAGATCGGCATGGCCCTGGCAGGGGCGCCACGCTTACTCCTTCTGGATGAGCCGGCTGCCGGATTGTCGGCAGCAGAACGCGCTGATCTCATGTCGCTGCTCAATGGACTTCCACCCCATATTGGTTTTATCATCATTGAGCACAACATTGACATCGCTTTAAAGGCCGTCGAAAGGGTCACAATTATGCAAAACGGTCGCATCTTTAAGGAGGGTTCGCCCTCCGAGATACAGAACGACCCTGACGTCCAGAAAATCTATTTGGGAGAGAGCCATCGCGAGATCAGGACATAACGCAGACGAACTCCTGGTCGTGGAGGACCTCCACGTCTTCTACGGTCACATCCATGTGCTACAGGGGGTGTCCTTTTCCGTGAAGCATCATGGTGTCCTGGGTATTGTCGGCCGTAATGGTATGGGCAAAACGACCCTCTGCAACGCCCTTATGGGACTGGTGCGCGCGGCAGAGGGAAATGTTCGCCTTGACGGCCGACAGATCCTTGGGTTGGATCCTTACAGGATTGCGGATCTCGGCGTGGGTTACGTTCCCCAGGGCCGGCGGGTCTGGGCTTCGCTTACGGTTGACGAACACCTCAGGCTCGCCGCAAAAGGTGGCGGCCCATGGACCATCAAACTCATATACGAGCTTTTCCCGACCCTTGCCGCGCGCCGGCTCCACGATGGAAACCAGTTGTCCGGCGGCGAGCAACAGATGTTGGCCATCGGCCGGGCACTGGTGGAGAACCCAAGACTCTTGATCATGGACGAGCCCTCTGAGGGTCTTGCACCCAGGATCGTTGAACAACTGCAAGAATTGCTGGTCCGCCTGGCTGAGGAAGAGGACCTGGCCGTCCTCCTTGTGGAACAAAACCTTGGGGTCGCCACAACGGTCGCCAGGCGCCTGGCCGTGATGGTCAACGGCCGGATAGAAACGGAACTCGACTCTGCAACCCTGACGCACGACCGCGCCCTTCAACAACGCCTGCTCGGTGTCAGCGCGGAGGAGGAGGAAGCGGTACCCGAAATGGAAGAGGAGATTGCCCCGGCTGATCAAAGGCCGCAACCCCCCCGCAGGGAGAAGAAAGTTGTCCCTTCCGAGGCAACACTCACGGCCGCAACCCGGTTTCCCAACCGTTGGTCGTATGGTAATCCCCTGGCCGAGAGGACCCGAGCCGACGAGATGCGTGCCGGCATCGCCAAAAAGATTACGCGATGGGGACGCGTCGCCAATCTGGTTGCCGAACAGGCCCTGGGAAGCCCAGCTGGTGAAGTCGCACCTGCAGCCGCCCCCGGGACCGAACTTTCTCACGTCGCCGCCTATGTGGCCGGGACCTTTGACACCAAAAACCGGGAGCTCTCCTTTGTCCGTAACATCATCGCATCGCAGGGGGTGCGTGTGGTGACCGTGGACCTTAGCACCTCGGGCCAGCCCTCTCCGGCCGACATAGGCCCTCCGGAGGTGGCCAGATGCCATCCGGGTGGCGTTGATGCGGTCTTCACCGGGGAACGAGGCAGTTCGGTGACCGCCATGGCCGAGGCCTTCGCGCACTACATGACCTCCCAAAAGGATGTGGGCGGGGTGATCGGTCTCGGCGGGTCCGGCGGGACGGCGCTAACCACGCCGGCCATGCAGGGTCTTAACGTTGGGATCCCAAAAATCATGGTTTCCACGGTGGCCAGCGGCAATGTGGCGCCTTACGTGGGGGCATCCGACATCTGCATGTTGTATTCAGTGACCGACATCTCCGGGATAAATCGCATATCCGAGCGGGTGCTGGCCAATGCCGCCAACGCCCTGGTGGGGATGATGACGGGCAAAAGGCCCAAGGGTGAGGAGCACAAGCCCGCCATCGGTCTGACCATGTTTGGTGTCACCACTCCTTGCGTGCAGTTGGTTGCCCGGAAACTTGAACACAAATATGACTGCCTGGTCTTCCACGCCACCGGAACGGGGGGCCGTTCCATGGAGAAGCTGGTAGACTCCGGCATTATGGCAGGCGTCATCGACGTTACCACCTCGGAGATCTGCGACCTGCACATGGGCGGTGTCATGAGCGCCGGCGAGGACCGCTTGGGTGCCATTATCCGTACGGGCATTCCCTATGTGGGGTCTTGTGGTGCATTGGAGATCGTCAACTTCGGAGCGCCCGATACGGTGCCGGAGAAATACCGGTCAAGAAACCTCTATCGGCACAATCCGCAGGTGACGGTGTTCCGCATCACCGCGGAGGAAAGCGCTCTCATTGGAGAGTGGGTGGGGCGCAAGCTGAACCAGATGAACGGGCCGGTGCGGTTTCTTATACCCGAAGGGGGTCTTTCTCTTCTGGACATGCCGGGGAAACCGTTCCATGATCCCAAGGCCGACGCTGCCCTATTCGACGCCATCGAACGTACGGTCAAGCAGACAGACAGGCGCCGGTTGATCCGACTGCCTTATGATATCAATGACCCGGCGTTCGCCGATGCCCTGGTCAGTAACTTTAACGAAATCATGCGAAACGTCCAATGAATTTGGAGGGTAAGCAACTAAGCGGTCCAGGGCGGCCCCTCAAAGGGACTGCCTGACTGAGGAGACAGATCCATGAACAAGGTTTTTGTTAGTTCGGTAATAGAAGCAAAGGCCGAGGAAGTATGGGCGGTGGTGAGAGATTTCAATGACATGCCGAGCTGGCACCCCCGAGTAGACCGCAGCACCATAGAAGGTGGCAGGCCCAGTGACGCTATAGGATGCATTCGCAGCTACCATTTGACTGACGGCACACGCATACGCGAACAGTTGTTGTCGCTATCCGACTACGACTACAGCTTCTCCTATGCCATCATCGAATCAGGGCTTCATCTGGACAACTTCGTGGCCGAACTAACACTCACCCCCGTGACCGACACCAATCGGACCTTTGGCCAGTGGACCGCCGAGTTTGAGGCAGCCCCGGGCAAGGAGCAGGAGATGGCGGGCTTTATTAGCCGTGAAGTCTTCCAGGCCGGCTTCGATGGACTAAAAAAGCGCTTCGGGGGTTGATTTCCGCAAAGCGTTCAACCTGCAACACAAAAGGGAGGTGGATCAATGTCTGCATCAACTGTCATTGTTGTCTTGATCCTCGTGCTCATCGCGCTTGTGGTGCTCTTTTTCATTTTTTACAAGCGTGCCAGCAAGGAAATCGCCTTCGTCAGAACAGGTTTCGGGGGTGAAAAAGTGGTCAAGAACGGAGGGGCCCTGGTCATCCCTGTGTTGCATGAGGTGACCGAGGTCAACATGAACACGTTGCGGATCGAGGTTCAGCGAATAAATGACCAATCGGTCATCACCCAGGATCGGATGCGTGTGAACATAGTGGTAGAATTCTATATCCATGTGGCTCCCGATCTTGATGCAATTTCAGTGGCTGCCAGTACCCTTGGCTCCCGCACCAAGCGGCCAGATGCCCTCAAGGAGATTGTGGAAGGAAAATTTATCGATGCCATCCGCTCCACTGCCGCTGAGAGAACAATGGAACAACTGCACGAGCAACGTAAGGCCTTCATCCACAATATACGCGAGGCCGTGACGGAGGATCTTTCGAGAAACGGGCTTGAACTCGAGGCAGCCTCGCTAACCCAGCTCGACCAGACCGACATGAGTTACTTCAATCCCTCCAACGCCTTTGATGCCGAGGGTCTGACGCGTCTTACCGAGAAGATCGAAAGCCGGAAAAAGAAGCGAAACGACATCGAGCAGGACACACGGATTCAAATCCGCAATAAGAACCTGGAGACCGAGAAGCTCAACCTCTCCCTGGAACTCGAAGAGCAATCCGCCAGGCTGGAGCAGCAACTCGAGATCGAAGGCCGCAAGGCTGAACAGATGGCTGAGGTCACCCGGCGCCGGGCAGAGCAGTCACAGGCAGCCGACCAGGCTGAGATTGTGTCACAACAGAAGGTTGAGATAGCCAGAATCCTTTCCGAACGGGAGATTCAGGAGGAAAAACTCGCCCGGGACCGGGCACTCCGTGAGCGCGAAATCGAGAAGGAAAAGATGATACGGCTTGCCGAGTATGCCCGGGATGTCGAGATTTCGGTGGGTGCCAAGGCCCAGTCAGAGGCCAAGGCCGAGGCCGAGGGCGCACGCGCTGAATTGGTTGCCGCCGAGGAACGTGTGGTCACCGCAAGGGAAGAGGAAGCCGCCGAGCGCCGGAAGATCGTGGAACTGATTGAGGCCACGCGCGACGCCGAGAAGCAGGCCTTGACTCTCAAGACCATGGCCGCGGCCGAAAAGGCCGCGGCCGAGGACCGGGCGGAGGCCGAAAAAATCAGGGCGGCGGGGAACGAAGTCAGTTATAGGGTGGAGGCCGCCGGTACCAAGACCCTCAATGAGGCCAGAAACCTGTTGTCGCCCGAACAGATCACGGCCGAGACGCGCAGGTATCTCATCGATCATCTGCCCGAGATCATACGAGAAAGCGCCAAACCCCTGGAAAAGATCGACAGCATAAAGATCGTACAGGCAGACGGGCTTTGGGGAGGCGCAGGGGCCGTCTCAGGAACAGAAGGGATCTTTGACAGCGCCCTGCGCTTTAAGGCAAAGGCGCCGTTAATTGATTCCCTGTTGCGCGATTTGGGATTGGAAGTCATCAGTCTAGACGGGCCGCTGGGGAAGAGTGGGACAGGCGGCAAAAAGAAACAAGAAGATAAAGATTAAGGTGTTGTAACACCTTCGCTTTTTGAAACCCGGGGGATGAGGATTCCGAACCCCCATACCCCTCTCCAAGTGCCAAATTTCAGAAAGCTAAATAGATACAAAAGAGGGAACAGATGAAGGATGTCGTTGTCATCGGAGGAGGTGCAGGGGGTGTGCCGGCCGCTATCAGGGCTGCCCAGCTCGGCGCCGAGGTCGCTATTGTGGAGGCAAGGGAGTTTGGCGGACTTTGCATGAACAGGGGATGCGTACCCTTCAGGCATATCATGATGGCCTCGGCCATACTTGGCGACCTTTCCTTTGGAAAAAAGATGGGGTTGTCTGTCAAAGGGATCTCCAGTGATTACTCGGCCCTAAAAAAGCGCCAGGACGAATTGATCGATTTTATGAGGGCGGGGGTCATAACCACGCTAAAAAAGAATAATATCGAGATGATTCAAGGGAAAGGAAGGATTGCCGGAAAAGGCAGGGTCGAGGTGAACGGAAAGACTGTGTCATGCAAAAACATCATTCTGGCTACCGGCGCAGGATGGCGGAGGCCCGACTTTCCCGGTGGGGATCTGGAAGGAGTCATCAATACCGATGACCTTCTGAGTGCAGACACTTTGCCAAAGCGGGTGCTCCTTTTTGGACGCTGTCCCTGGCTTTTGGAAATTGCACAGTTCCTCCACAGGTTTGGTTCGGGTGTAGTGGTGGCAACAACGGATAAAGCAATCCTTCCAGACGAAAGCAAGACGATCAGGTCACGTCTCAGAAAGGTGCTGAAAGACGAAGGCCTCGATATCAGGAGGGAGGCGGAAATTGTAAGTGGCTCCAGGGCAAAAGGTGATCTCACTGTACAACTAAAGGCAAAAGAGGGCAGTGAAATCCTCACAGTAGACAGGATATTGTATATCGAGAGGGCCGCTTTTTTAAAGGGGCTTGGCCTGATAAACATCGGCCTTGATGAAAATGGCGAATATGTCGAGGTAAACGATAAAATGGAGACAGGGGCAGAAGGGGTTTACGCTATCGGAGACCTCACCGGCCTGCAATCAGCCCACTTTTCTCATCTTTCCTCCGAAGGGGGAATTGTCGCGGCCGAAAACGCCATGGGGTTGGATTCGCATATGAACCCGAAGACTTTTGTCCGTGTCCTCTTTACCCAGCCGCAGGTCGCCAGCGTCGGGCTGACGCCAAAAGAGGCAACCAAGGCGGGGTACGACGTGGTGGTGGGCGCGGCCCCGTACGGGATGAACCCTTTTGGGATGCTCATTTCTGAAAACGAAGGTATTGTAGAGCTCGTGGCTGAAAAGGAATACGGGGAACTGCTTGGCGCGCACTTCATTGGCGCCAATGCCTCGGAAATGGTCGGGCAGGTGATCGTGGCGATCCAGCTGGAGGCCACGCTGGAAGAACTGGCAAGGGCCTCTTTTCCTCACCCAACACTGAGCGAATCACTTGCTGAAGCGGCAAGGGATGCCCTGGGAAGACACATCTATCTTCCGTAACTGCACGCCTGGCGTAGCAAAGACAGATCAATATCTTATGACTTGATTCTCGCGTAAGAAATGTGGCGCCTTCGCGAGAGATTTTCCTGGTTCCGGTTTGGCCGAATTAGGATTGTTGAAGAGCTCCGGTTCTTTTTCAAATTGAAATTTGGGTAACACTTTAGCTTTCTTCAGAATTGGAGCTTAGTACATGGTTTCAGAAATACGGCACCTGAACACGCTTTGAGTGAGAAATATGTCACCGAATTTATGAGACGAAGCACTTAGACAGGGCAATGGGGGTTCCGTTTTGAAGGGTGTATCCCTGTTTGAGACCGTTAGAGAGCGTTAAGAAATCACTGAGATCGACGTCGCCAAAAGCCAGAAGACTTTCCCGGAGATACTGCCCCTTATTCGCTCCTCTGGCGGGTGATTTTTTTACGCTCTCTTACGGGCGAGTTTTACACCCGAAAAACGGAATCCCCATTGCCCGGGTTTCAAAAAGCTAAAATGTTACAAATTTGGAAATATTATCGTAAAGGAGGATAAAGAATGTCCGGAAAGAGCGTTATAGAGAGATTGTGGGAAGTAAACCCGGAGGCTGAAATATGGTGGGATTCTTCGCCTGTTATCTATGACAACTGGCGAAAGAAGATGATCGATCAGGCCTCTGATAAGCATGAGATGAAGCAATGGTTAGACCGTCTTTATCATATAGACAATAAACCGGAAGAAAACATATTCCGGGGCGTAACGACCAATCCTCCCTTGTCCCATAACGCCATCAAGGATGACCCGGATTACTGGGGCAGGTGGGTTGATGACCTGATCGAGAAGAGCGGTGCTACCGATGCTGAGGCGGTTTTTTGGGATACCTACAAGGAGATCGTCAGGAGAGGCGCCTCAGTGTATCGGCCCATTTTTGAGGCGACCGATTACAAGTACGGGTTTATTTCCGGCCAGGTGGACCCCCGGGTCCGACATGATGTGGATAAGATGGTTGCCCAGGGCGTGGAACTCCATTCCATCTCACCCAATGTGATGATAAAGGTGCCCGGGACCGCCGAAGGGTATAAGGTTATCAGGCAATTAACGGCCAAGGGAATTCCTACCAACAACACCCTGTCATTTATGATCCCTCAATTTGTTGCCTGTATGAACGCGGTGGTGGACGGGATGAAAGAGGCCGAGGCAAATGGCGTGGACCTGAAGAAATGGCGCTCGGTCATCACCTTTATGAGTGGCCGGTTTGGGACGCTGGGGGATCTGCAAAAGGATGCCAAGGAGCTCAAAATCGAGTTGAGCGAGGCGGACGAGCGTTGGGCCGAGATCGCGGTCTTCAAGAAGGCCTGCCGTCTGGTCGAACAGAACAGTGATTATCCCGGAAAGATGCTCCTGTGCTCGATGAAGATGAGTCCCCGGGTGGATGGTGTGATCCGGTCCTGGCATATAGAAAAGGTGGCCGGTGCCAATGTGGTCTATACGTGCCCCCCGCCTTATCTGGAGGACCTTTTCTTTAAGGGGCAACATCTTGAATTTAGTGATCAAATCAACGACCCGGCGCCTGGTGATGTAATGGACCGGCTGATGAAGATTCCTTACTTCGAACGGGGCTATGCAGAAGATGGTTATAGTGCAGAGGAATTTAACAGCCATCCATCTCTGCTGGCCACGGCCAAACAGTTCAGCGGCGCCACGCAGGAAATGGTCGATTTTGTAGCCAGACGTGTTGAGAAATCCTGAGATCGGGGGAAGGGGCATAAAAGTGTAAATCCTCGGGGTGGTTTCAAACCTATATCGGTGAGGAGGAGAAATGAGCAAGAAGCTGCCATCAGAAAAACCAGAAAATGGGGGAGATTCTCTGCCGACTGTCGACGAAAGAATTCTCCTTGAAATGTATCGCAATGCATACATGACACGTCGTTTTGAGCTCAGGTGCATTGAACTTTACCGTCAGGGTTTTATCCAGGGTTACCTTCACCCATACCTGGGTGAGGAAGCGATCGCGGCAGGTGCCTGTGCAGCTATCGGACGTGACGATTACATCGTCAGCACCCATCGCGGTCATGGGCACTGCATCTGCAAGGGTGCTGACCTGAAATTGATGGTGGCCGAGATTATGGGGCGTGCAACCGGATACTGCAAGGGTCGGGGGGGGTCCATGCATATTTCAAGCAAAGAACACAACAACCTCGGGGCCAACGGAATTGTGGGTGGGGGGATTCCCATTGCCACCGGTGCTGCCATGGGGATCAAGATCAAGAAGAGCAAACAGGTAGTTGTGAGTTTTTTTAGCGACGGCGCTGCCAATAATGGTGTCTTCGGGGAATCACTAAATCTGGCGGCGGCCTTTGACCTGCCAGTCATATTTATGTTGGAGAACAACCATTATGCTGTAGCCACGCCTGTAGAGTGTTCTTTTGGGAACTGTGATCTGGCATGCAAAGGCGATGCGTACGGGATGCCGGGAGTCTGTGTTGATGGAAACGATGCCCTAGAAGTATATTTTGCCACCAAACGTGCCACTGAAAGGGCACGCAATGGAGAAGGGCCCACGTTGATTGAAGCCAAGACCTACCGTCACGGTGGTCACCACATCAATGATCCAGGACTTTATATGGATCAGGAGGTCCTGGCCGAGTGGAAGGCCAGGGACCCGATCGATATTCTTCGAAGCAAGATTGGAAGCAAAAATAAAGTGACCGAAATTGAAGAAGAGGTAGAATCGGAAATCACTGAAGCCATCGAATTCGCCAGAAATAGCCCGCAACCTTCCGTGGATGAATTCCTTGTAAGTATTCCCCAATTCTAATTAATCCTCCAAACAGGAGTCTTGACATGGCTGAGATAATGTATCGAGAGGCCTTGAACCGGGCCCTCTTCGAAGAAATGCGAAGGGATCCGCTGGTCTTTATTATGGGAGAAAACATCGGCGAGCGTGGCGGTTCATACAAAGTAACCGACGGGTTAATCAAGGAATTCGGTTCGGAACGTGTCATCGACACCCCCATAGCCGAGGCATCTTTCACAGGGGCGGCTGTCGGAGCAGCCCTAGTGGGCACGCGGCCGATTGTTGAGATCTTGTTTGTTGACTTTACGACCCTTGCCCTGGATCAGATCATCAACCAGGCCGCCAAGTATGAATTCATGTCGGGTGGTCAGGGACAGGTCCCCATGGTTCTGAGGACACAGGGCGGGGCAGGAAATGGTCTTGCAGCGCAACACTCCCAGAGCCTTGAGGCCCTGTTTTATCATATTCCGGGTCTAAAGCTCGTGATGCCCTCCACACCCTATGATGCCTATGGCCTGTTAGTGTCTGCCATCCGGGATGATGAACCGACCATATTCATCGAGCATAAATTGTTATACATGACCAAAGGGGAGGTCCCTGAAGACGAGTACGTAGTGCCGCTGGGGTCGGCCGATGTCAAACGGGAGGGAGAAGACGTCACGTTGGTCGCCTATTCCTATATGACCCTGAAGTGTCTCGAAGCCGCCCAACTCATGGAAAAGGAGGGGATCAGTGTCGAAGTGGTCGATTTGCGGACACTCAAGCCCCTGGATGAAGAGACCATCCTGGATTCAGCAAGAAAGACAGGGCGGGTTATCATTGTCCACGAGGCCTGCAAGCGGGGCGGAATTGGCGGGGACATTGCCGCGATGATCACGGAAGAGGCCTATGACGATCTGGACGGCCCTGTCATGCGTGTCTGTGGTTTGAACACACCAATCCCATATAACATTGAGCTGGAAAAGGTATGTGTCCCGACTACCGAGGACATCGTAAAGGCCATTGTCAAGATAACATAGGGCAGCAGGTTTTGCGGATTGTTGATTGTTGATTGGCGATTGAGAATTGAGGATGAGAGAATACCATGGCAACAAGAATCATGATGCCACAGGCCGGGCAGGATATTACAGAAGGCAGGGTCGTAAGGTGGCTAAAGGCCGAGGGAGATGCCGTCAAGAAAGGTGAACCTGTCTGCGAGGTTGAAACGGAGAAGGTCGTCTTTGAGGTCGAATCACCGATCAATGGGGTCCTCTTAAAGATTGTTGTTCCGGATGGCCAAAAAACCAAGATATTTTCTACCATTGGGATAGTGGGTGAACCAGGAGAGGTGGTTGACCTGGGCGAGTTTCTCGCTGTTGAGGAGACGAAGGAAAAGGCCATCGACGTTGCTGACATCCGCAGAAGGCTGGGGGAGAACGAAGCTGCTGATACCCACAAGATCAAGGTCTCAGGAAGGGCGCGGAAGCTGGCCGAAAAAGAGGGGGTTGATCTCTCAACAGTTGAGGGAACCGGACCGGATGGACGCATCGTAGAAAAAGACATCATGCGGGCATCTGCCGGGGGCGCGGGTGTCAAAATAAGGATGTCCCCTGTGGCCAGAAAGATGGCCAAAGAAAAGGGTATCGAAGTTGAAACCATCAGGGGCACAGGACCTGGCGGCCGTATTGTAAAGACAGATGTTCAGCGAGCCATTGAAGAGAAAACACGGGCAGGCGTCGTTGCTCGAAAACCTGACGCACCAGCCGGTAAGGAGGTCAAAGAGGTGGTGCCGATCCGGGGAGTCAGAAAGGTTATCTTTGAGCGGATGCACCAGAGCCTCCAGCACTCCGCACAGCTGACCGTCACCATGGAGGTCGATGCGACGGAACTCGTCCGTTTGAGAAGGGCTTTGGGCAAGGGGCCTGAAGAGGAACGCACCCGGATTTCCTACAATGCCATTTTGGTGAAGATACTCGCTCGTGTACTTGAGGAGCATCCCCGGATGAATGCGAGCGTCGTTGACGATGAAATCTGGCTATGGCGGTCCGTGAACCTTGGTGTGGCAGTGGATGTTGAAGAAGGGCTGGTGGTCCCCGTGGTTCGTGATGCCAACAAAAAGGATCTGATGACCATCCAAGACGAAATGGACAAGCTGGCAGAGAAGGCAAAATCCAAGACACTGATACCGGACGATCTTAGAGGGGGGACCTTTACACTGACCAATCTGGGCTTTCTGGATATCGAGGCCTTTACTCCCATCCTCAACCCGCCTGAGACCGGTATCCTGGGTGTGGGAAAGATCCTGGAGAAACCGCTGGTGGAGAATGGGGAGATCAGGGTGGGTCGGAGAATGATGCTGAGCCTGACCTTTGATCATCGGATTGTTGACGGAGCGGATGGGGGCCGTTTCCTCAAAAAGGTAAAGACATATATCGAAAACCCGTATCTTCTTTTGACAACCGGGAAATAGATCAGCCGTATCAATTTAGATATTTCAAATTTGGAAGTTAGACACGGGAATGGGGGTTTGGAATCCCCATTGGCCGGCTTTCAAACTGCTAAAGCGACCAGCCAAGGCAAAGACGGCACTTGATTTTATTGCCTGGTCAGGATATTAGACGCTAGAGAATCTGTAACGGGAGGAGGTAAGACACCATGGAGTGGAAGACCAGGGTGACCGAACTTTTGGACTGCGAGTATCCTATTCTGCAGGGTGCCTTGAGCCGGATAGGCAACTGGAAATTTGCGGCATCTGTCAGTGAAACAGGGGCCCACGGTTGCCTGACCGCTGCCGTTTCATTGACCCCGGAGAAACTGCGAGACGACATCCGAAGGTGCCAGGATGCCACAGACAAGGCTTTTAGTGTAAATATTACTGTCGGTATGTGCCCCCACATCGATGAGATGCTCGACGTGTGTCTTGAAGAAGGGATAGAGGTGATCGAAACCGCGGTCTTTAACGCAGATCATTATGGCAAGCGCATCAAGGAGGCGGGCCGGAAGTGGATCCACAAGACGGCCACTCTCAAACATGCCTTGCATGCCGAGAAGCAGGGGGCAGACGCTGTGATGCTGGTGGGCTTGGAGGGCATCGGCTTTAAGAACATCTTGCAGCTTCCCACCATGACGACCATTGCCTGGGCGGCCAATCACATAAAGATTCCCATCATCGCTGCAGGAGGGATAGGCGATGGACGGACCTTCCTCGGCGCTCTGGCGCTGGGTGCTGAAGGGGTGATGATGGGGACGGCGTTTATGGCGACCCAGGAGTGCCCCATATCGGACCGCTTCAAGGAGAAAATGGTAAAGGCCTTTCCCGACAACCCACACCTGAGAAAAACGGTACTGGCGCCACCCAACCCCAAAGACTATGAAGCTGTCATGAAGAAGCGTGAGGATATGCCCCTTGAAAAGTGGCTGACTGCCCTGGAAAGGGTGATGCTCAAGCACGACGACTGGGAACTCGCGCCAGAAATGTGGAATGAGGACTACGACCGGCTGAGCAGCCTGATGTCTTTCGCAGTGACCTATGTCGATCACATCCCCACGGTTCAAGAGTTTGTTGACAACATTATTGAGGAGGCCAGAAATATTTTAGCCGGTTGGCAGTTTTTGAAACACTGACCCCCGGGCAACTGTACCGTGCAGTGACACATAGCGAAATCTCTCTTACAAAGCCCCCTATTGTTTAATTGTGACCCGAAGAAAAAGATCTCCTCGCGCCTCCCTGTCGATCTGCCTGCCCATACCTGCCAGACGAAGCCGGGTTCCATCCTTTACCCCCGGTGGGATGCTCACCCGAAACAGGCGCCTCTGGAATGCCCAAGGAATATTGACGAGTTTGTGAGTCCCCAAAATGGCCTCTGTTGGGGTAATCGATATGGACCCGTAGAGATTGGGATCACCTGCCCTGCTGGTCGTGTGTATGGCCTGGAGACGATGGGTCCTCTTCCGGGTTGTCTTCTGCCCCACCTGGCGAGCAATTTTCGATTCGGGAACCCTGAGAAATAACTTCAGGAAGATCATCCCGGATACAAAACCACCGATGTGGGCCCACCATGCGACACCCCCCTCATGGGCGGGGGACCCTGCCGCGCTGATGAACTGAAATATAAACCACACGGCGAGGAAAAAAAACGCGGGCAGCTCCAGAAAATACGGGATAAAAAAAATGGGGATAAGGGTAAGGATTCGTGATCTGGGATAGAGCAGGAAATAGGCACCCATGACCCCGGCAATAGCACCGCTTGCGCCAATGGTGGGGATCTGAGAATGCCAGTTAAGAAACAGATGGGAGAGTCCAGAAGCAAATCCGCAGAGGACATAAAAGACCAGGTAGCGCATCGAACCCAAGCGGTCTTCCACATTATCGCCGAATATATGGAGCGACCACATGTTCATGAGGATGTGCCAGAACCCTCCGTGGACAAACATATAGGAGAAAAAGGAGAAGACCTGTTGACCAAAGGTAAAATAGGAGGCGATTTCAGGTACCGAGTACCGGGCAGGAACCAAGCCATAGGTGAAGATAAAGCGGTTTATCGCCTGTCCTTGTGTGAGCTGGATCAGATATGAGAGCACATTTGCCACGATAATGAGATTGTTGACAACCGGGTATCTCTTGGATTCGATTGTGCCGCGTATGGGGATCAATGGCTCTCTCCTTATTTGGGCGCATCCTTGCAACCCTCAAGGACCCTGCGCATCCGGTCCCTTTCCGCCCTCACCTTCCGGAGCTGATCCACCAACCCCCCACGCCTTTCCGGGGGTGCACTCTCAATCGCTTGCTCCAGCCGTTCCACCTCTTGATGGAGGCGATAGAGGTCTCTCGCGATCATTCGGATTGACATAACTCTTGACCTGGTTAAAGTGTGAAATTAAAGATTGATGAATTCGTAAAAAGTCGTCACCCCGTTGAAAAACGGGGTCCAGGAGCCTGTAAGTACCTAAAAGAACTGGATTCCGGCCCTTCGGCCATGAGCTCATGGC
>CAZXCQ010000056.1:0-25502 GCA_964639275.1 uncultured Desulfobacteraceae bacterium
AGACCCCCATGCCACACCACAATCGATTTATCCCCGGGTTTTTGAGAAGTTACAATGTCTCCAAGGCCATCACCCGCTCGGGGCCTGCCCCGGCCAAGGCGGGGACCGGATGGTGTCTACCGGGCATCCGGTATCTCATCAGGGAAAAATGCCTGCCGTCCTTGGATTCGGTACCTGGCGATAAGCGCCTGTGCCTTTGGCGAAACCAACCATTTGGCAAGCGTGTCGGCCCACTTGAAATGAGTATGGGGGTACTTGGCCGGATTAATGGGAATGATTCCGTATGGATTGTAAAGCACGGGATCTCCCTCGCACAGGATGGTGAGATCAAGCCCCTTTTTTCTTCCATATTTGTACTTCAGGTAGGTGCCCCTGTCAGCGAGTGTATAGGCCTGTCTTTCTTCAGCGTAGGTCAGTGTCTTACCCATTCCCTGCCCGATGGAAAAATACCACTTGCCGAGCCCATCCGGGTGCTGAAAAAAGATCGTTTGCCTTTTTCGCTTTTTGACGATCCCGGTGGTTTCGGTCGTGAGAGGGACACGGCTGGCCTTCCAGAGGGCCTGCTCTTTTGTGTGGGTCCCGCTGTCATCCCCCCTGGAAACAAATATCGCCCCTTTTTCGGCAATCCTCCGCAAGGCCACGGCTGCCTTATCTGTGCCCCGGATCTTTGCAGGATCGCTTGACGGTCCGAGGATGACAAAGTCGTTATGCATCACTCCCAACCGGTAGGCCCCATAACCTTCTGCCACGAACTTTCTTTCTCTTTCGATGGCGTGGACAAAGATGATATCCACATTTCCATCCATTCCGTCTCGGATGGCAGCCCCTGTTCCCTTGGCAAAGACCTTCACGTGGATGCCGGTGTCCTTGGTGAATTCAGGGAGTAATACATCCAGGAGCCCTGAATTTTCGGTACTGGTGGTGGTGGCCATCTTGATGGTGTTGGTATCGGCCACACCCGCAGAGGGGATATACAAGGCGAGAAAGAAGAGTACTGAAAAGATACCCGCCTTTCCTTTCTTAGAATTCCCGTTTTTTCTTTGCTCCATTTCCCGGGTGCCTAAAAGCCTCATCTCTCCCATAACTGACCACCTCCATAAAGAAGGATTAGAGCATCTTTGTAATTATATGTCAATATAAATCCTAAACAGATTGAAAACGTTTTCACGCAACCCAATTTTGGCATCTTCAGACATCCAAATCCACCATTAGGGTGCATCTCTGTTTCGATTACCCGCTCAACCTATTTTTGTCATGATTATGAACTGATAGTCATTTACTTGAAATAACAGCCTTTTTCCCTTCAATAACGGGCGGCTGCTGATAAGTCATATACATTTACCAGTTTCCACCTGGTGCGAAATGGGCTGTCGCAACACAGAGGGGTCAAGAAAAGGATATAGTATAGAAGAGTATTGAGTGTTATTCTTAATCTAAATTAATCCTCCGTGGTAACTATACAAATCTGTTTCTGATGGTAAAGAATTTATTGACAAACTATTACCGATGTGCTTATCCTGTGCCCACCTTTTCCGACAACTCAGCCCCCGGGTCACACAGGATCTGCTCATGGCCGGGGCACCTGACACTACATTGGAGGAACAATCATGCAAAGATGGCAATCTATGCTTTTGGTTCTTTTTGTCCTTGGCCAATGGACGGTTGTCCCTGATGTTGTTTTTTCGCAACCCCCGGAGCAAGATACGGGTATCTACACCCTGGGTGAGGTGGTAGTGACGGCCAAAAAGGAGGTTGTCGAGAGCGTCGGAACCGTTCGAGAGGTTACTGCAGAGGAGATCCAGAACAAAGATGCAAGGACCCTGGATCAGGCCCTTGAGCTCTTACCGGGTGTGGATGTCAGGACCGGTACCGACGGAGTCCCACGAGTGGATATCCGGGGATTTCGTTCAAGACATGTCCTTCTCCTCCTGGATGGAGTCCCCATTAACTCAACCTATGACGGTCAATTTGACCCCTCTATCATTCCTACAGAGAACATAGCCAAGATAAAGGTCAGCTACGGAACCAGCTCGGTGCTTTACGGACAGGGAGGTCTTGGAGGGGTTATCAATATCATCACGAAGAAGGGGAAGGAAGGCATACGGGGCATGGCCTCAGGAGAGATCGGCGAAGGCACATCGCGTATCGGCCGGATCAGTCTCTCGGGGGCCAAAAAGGATGTGGATTTCTTTCTCAGCGGGAGTATGGCGGCGCGGAAGGGCTACCGTTTGTCCAATGGTTTTAATGCCACCCCTTTGCAGGGCGACGGTCTGCGGGAGAACAGCGATAAACGGAGAAACAATGTCTTTGGAAACATCGGATATTCCCCCACAAAGGAATGGGATATGGGTCTGGTGGCCAGCTATGTCCAGGGCCATTACGGTATACCCCCGAGCACCAAGGAGAGCACCAAGAGTGATCCTGACCCATTTGCCAACAATCCCAAATACGAACGGGTCAACAATCTTGAAGGTTTTTCCGCGCAGTTTTCAACGAGCTATAATATCCCTGGCCCGGTGGATATCCGGGGATGGGCCTATATCAACCAGCTGGATGAGAAAAGGACCCGGTATGACGACAGCAACTATAACTCCTTGACCACCAAGGGAACGTATGTCGAGGATGGCAAGTCCAAAATTTTTGGGGGGACGATCCAGACTGGCTTAAATCTGGCCTCAGCAGGGGCCGTTACCCTGGCCCTTGACGCCCAGAGTCAAGAGTATAAATCCTCTGGAAAAATCAGGGACGTCAAGGTGGGAAAAAAGTGGGAGTTCCGCTATTTTGATGATGACCACAGTCTCTGGGTCTACAGCGCGTCTCTTGAATATGAGGTGACCCTGTTTAAAGATCTGGGGCTGGTCCTGGGTTACGGGCACTACTGGCAGGACAAGAAACAGGGAGACAATGACAATCAGGGGAGTTATCTCGCAGGTCTCCACTACGATCTCTTTAAAGACACGCGGCTCAGGGCATCTTTTGCCAAAAAGATCCGATTTCCTTCCCTCAGGCAGCTCTATTCCGCAGGAGAGGGAAACCCCAACCTGACCACCGAAAAATCGTACAATTATGAGCTGGGCGTTGAACAAAAACTCCCTCTGAATAGCCGGGTTGCCCTTACGGGTTTCCTGTCGGATGTAAGAGACTATATTGAAAAGCCGTTTCAGGGCGAGCCGTTCCAGAATTACGAAAAATACCGGTTTCAGGGCCTTGAGTTGACGGCTGAGACCCGATTTCTGAGAAATCTCATCCTGCGGGCAGGTTACACCTTTATGGATACCAAAGACAAGTCATCGGGTACTGAGAAGGATGAGCTTCAATACCGGCCCAAACACAAATTGACCTTTGAAGGAAAGTATAGCTTTCCTTTTGGGTTTTCAGCGTATATGAATGTCATGTATGTGGCGGATCAGGTCTATTATTCAAGGTCTACCCCCCTTGAGAAAAGGGCCTTGAACAACTATGCCGTTGTAAATCTAAAACTGGACCAAAGGCTGTTAGACGGCCTGCTGGATCTTTACATTGGGGCCGACAACCTCTTTGATAAGAATTATGAAGAAGGTTACGGGTTTCCGTCTCCCGGCCGGACCGTTTATGGAGGATTGATAATTTACTACTAGACACGTAATCCGCTGATGCTGTAAGTGTCTATAATCACCACTGTCTCTCCTTGGAGCATAACACCATGAAGAAAGTGCTGCTGCTTTTGGTCGCCCTGATCGGTCTCCATGCGCCCGCCCATGCCTTCGAAGAAGCGGGTTCTATTCGGATCCCGGGCATGCGGTTTTACTCAGTAAAGACCATTGACCTTTTACCAGGGGACGGGTTGAAGCTGGTTGCAGCCGGGCAGATCAAAGAAGGCAACCGGAATGACGCGCTGATCATCGCATTTTCCGTAACAAAGGGGAACTTCAAAGAGATTACCAGGGAGGTCTTTCATATTGGACAAAAAGGGAATGCCGGCAAAACCCGAATTCGTTCTATGGTCTGCATCAAAGGGCCATCAACAGACCGGCGTTTTATCGTTGTCAATGGAAAGGCCGGCCCGGAAGACCGGGAGGTCGGTTTTATCCGTTCTTATGTTTTTGATAGCGCATTCAACCTGATAGACAGCATCGAGTTTTCAAATCCCCGCACTTCATATACCCATGGATACCCCCTGATTCAGGCCGACATCAATGGAGACGGAAAAGATGAAATCATCTACGGTGGGTTTTCAGGAGAGAACGACCGGGATCATGCCGACATCAAGATCTTTTCAATCGATACCCATGGACGTCTTTCTCAAATAAAGGGGTTTCAGACAGACCGTTCGGGCACCCTTGGGCTGCGGGTAAATGCGTTGGCTTCGGGAGACCTGAACGGAGACGGCAGGCAGGAAATTGTGGCCGCTGGCAGGACTGTCAAAAACGACACTGAGCATGCCGCATTTGCCGTCTTTACGAATCAGACCTTGATCTGGAAACAGGTGAATGACCTCGGTTCCTGTCGATACCGGTATGCCACGGTCACAGATATAACCGGTGACGGGCAGCCGGAACTCGTACTGGGCGGACGCATCAATCAGGATGGCACATCATTTGCCTTGCTGGATGTGTGGAAAGGCCATGAAGGGGTCATAGACCTCATCTCACGGTATCGTTTCACCGGAGCCGGTTCTACGCGACTACGGGTAGTGGGTCAGATGCCTGGATTTTCCCGGCGTCTGATAATCGGGGGGCGTCTACAAACCCTCCACAATGATGATTTAAAGTGGAAAGGATTTCTTCAGCAGATGACCTATGAGTCCAGCGCCCTTTTCCCTTGCTCAACACCGGTCATTTTGGACGAGGACTGGGAGACCCGGGTCCGGGCCATGGACATCTGCAATAGCTCGCTGATTACCGCTGGGTTTACCGAAGACAGGACCAAGGCATCCACCGCCTTTATCGCCATTTATCAATTCAAATGACAAGGCCCCTTAGAAATCAAACATTTTGCCAAGAAGAATCCAGTATTTCCCCAGTTCTTTCTTAGATGCAAAACCGATTCTTCAAGAGTCTAAGGCCTTCTTACTTTTTACCGGCCCTGTCTCAGAAAACCTGCTGCCGGTGTGATCGGGATGGACCTTTGGGATTCCTGTGAATCGCTCTGGGTCCCCAGGCTGGACCAGAAAGCCAAATGGCCCCCTTCATGAACCACCCCGAACAATCGTTTTAGTCATTCACCACAACATACAAGATTTGGTTTGATTACAAATCGAAAGCCCCGGCGGGGGTGATAATAGGTCAGAATTGAAATAATTTATCCTTTGAGGTGTCACATGAAAAAAACTATATGGGGTCTGATCGCCGTTTTGGTATTCATCGCCGCACCCTGGGCGTCTCTAGCCGATGAATGCAAGACCGTTTATGGAAGAGGCGACCATCAATTCCGGCTGGCCACCGGCAGTGCGGGTGAATTGGGATTGCTTGAAAAGCTGGCCGACGCCTTTCTCCCGGATCATCAGGCTTCGATGTGCTGGAAAAAAGCGGATGAAATCAAAGGCTACTTCATGACCGATAGCAGCACCTGGGTGGCGGGCAAGAGGGACCTAACAGACTTGAAGATCCTTTTCCGTGGTGATCCCGTTTTAGTCAACACCTACCACGGCCTCTGTCAGCCTAAAGCGGCCACTTCAAAATGGGAATTGGCGGCTCAATTCATCGATTTCCTGGGTTCGGAAAAAGGCCAGAACATTATACGTAACTTCGGTCGGGACCTTTATGGTGAATCCATGTACAACGACGCCGCCTATGCGGAAAAGCATGACAAATAGGAATCATGTGGGTTCAGCTTTTCTATTGAGCCGCCACTACCCAGCCGCGATTGGTCATGGCTGACGGGTGAAAACCCGTTTAACAACGATGCGGACGGAAGATTTCTATGCCCTTAGAAGGAGGATCTCAATTTAGCGGGCCCTTTGGCCTGCCACGGGCATGAGTTATGTCATGGATCGTTTTTTCAAAGGTCTTTAGTGTGAATTCTTCGGGTCTGCTGAGAAGGAACTGCTTTGCTGTTTCACACGGGACATTTTGAACAAAGCCCAGGATATAGTTCGATACCGCTTCACTCAGATAGTCCACCATGCGAAAACAGCGCATCACAACCTCCTTTTCCTCTTCTTCAGAAAGACAGAGGGCTTCCACCTTAGGCTCTGTACTCAAGGACATGCTTTACCTCCACGCGCTATATAGATTTTGTAAGACTCATCCCTTTTGCGCCATCAAGGCCAGGGCTTCGATGGATCGGTCTATATCTTCGATGGTGTTGAATGGTCCGATGCTGAAGCGGACCCCGCCCCTTGGGTACGTTCCGATACCTTCATGGACCAGGGGTGCACAGTGAAGACCGACCCGAACGGCAATCCCAAAATCAGCATCGAGGATCCCTCCCACATCCCCCGGATCCATTCCATGCACATTGACCGTCATTAGACCCAGGTGGTTGGAGAGCTCCTCACAGCAGTAAAGTTCCATTCCATCAAGGGGAAAGAGACCGTCACGGAGCCTGGTCAACAACGCCATTTCGTGGCTATGAATCTCGTTCATCCCCTTCTCCATGACAAAGCCCAGGCCTGCTGAAAGGCCGATAACGCCCAACAGATTAAGCGTTCCGGCCTCCAGACGATGGGGGAAGGTTCGGGTGTGAATCAGGCTTTCTGAATCGATGCCAGTCCCGCCATAGCGGGTGGTTCGTACTTCCAGTTCCGGGTCGAGGATCAGACCGCCCACACCCGTAGGACCCAACAGAGATTTGTGGCCGGTAAAGGCCACGGCAGCGATGTGCCATTTGTCCATCTCAATGGGTATTACCCCGGCGCTCTGGGCCGCATCGATGAGTAACGGAACACCATGTTCGGCACACACACGCCCGATCTCCTCGACGGGCTGCACAGTTCCCAGGACATTGGAGGCATGACCAACGATGACCAGTCTGGTGTTTGACTGGATTGCCGCGGCCACCTCTTGGGGGTCAATAAAGCCTTGTCCGTCAAATGGGATCAGATCATAAGTGATGACACCTTCTTGACCGAAGTGATGCAGGGGCCGAAGCACTGAGTTGTGCTCGAGCCTGGTGGAGACAACATGATCACCCGGCTGAATCACCCCTCGAATGGCAAGATTTAGGGCGTCGGTGGCGTTACTGGCAAATATGACGCGCTCCGGATCTGAGGCCCCAAAGAACCGCGCAACCTTCCGCCTGGTTGCCTCCACCAGTTCCTCTGCCTCGGCCGCCAGGTCATAGCTGCCCCGCCCCGGTGAGACACCCAGGCGGGAGTATGTCTCGATCATTGCCTCAAGCACTGAGCGGGGTTTGGGAAAGGTCGTTGCCGCGTTGTCCAGATAGATGATCCGTTCTTTCATAACCTCTAACCCGCACATGACTTGGGATTCGGCAGACCGGCCACACGCCGTGCGCCGTGGCGGATCCCTCCGGGAAACAGTGCCTCAAGGTCCATGAGCGTCATATGGACACCCGCCTTCAGATCACGGTTCATGGGTGCACGGCCATGGTGAAAATAGTAGCCCCGCATAAAGCGGATGACCTGCCAGTGGGTCTCCCCGATCTCCGGGAGACCGCTTTCCTCTGCCAGGCACCGGGCCACCTCCTCGGACCAGTCTTCGGGATTGTGCAAGAAATCTTCTCCATCGAAGACGATCTTTCGCCCCGCAATCGTGCGGACCTTCCGATTGGGGTGACCCGAAAGTGGTTTGGGTTGATCAGATCCGGCCATGCACCCTAATTCCCCTGGGCCAGTGCTGCCTTGATCTTATCCGGGGTGGCTGGCAAAACATAGATCCTGACGCCACATGCGTCCTTTATGGCGTTGATCACCGCCGGCGCCGTGGAAACCATGGTCATCTCGCCGATGCCCGTTGACCCCAGGGTTCCCTTTTTTCGAGGGGTTTCCCTGGGGGTAATGATTTCCATATCAAAAGCGGTTTTCATGGTTGGGAATTTGAAGGTGACCCAGTCTTTGGTCTGACCAGGGACATATTCCTCCCTGAGCGCAAATCCCACACCCTGGTCCATGCCCCCCTCTAACTGACCCTCCAGGTTTTGGGGGTGGATCACCGGACCGGGATCCACAGCCGTGGTCATCTTGATGACCCTGACCTCGCCGGTCTCCGTATTCACTTCCACTTCCGCCATCTGGATGTTTTGGACCTGAGACTCAAAGGTTGGACCCTGTCCGGTTCGCGGGTCCAGATCCCCCTCGGCGACATTCTTTTTCCCGATAAAGCGGATCGGTTTGCCGGCCGTTCTAAGCCCTTCATAGTCCGTAACGCCCGCCTCTGTCATGGCCGCCTTCATCTGTTCGATGGCATTGACAAGGGCGCCGCCGATCATATAGGTAACCCTGCTACCGGCCGCAGGACCGGTTTCGGTTGTCTGATCGGTACTTCGGGTGACCAGCCGGACCTTTTCCATTGGCAGGTCCAGAAGGTGGGCCGCGATCTGTGTGAGCATGGAATCGTTCCCTTCACCCGGATCAGCGGCTGCGGCATAGATGGTGATGCCCTCATCGGGATCGCGCTCCACGGCCACCATGGCCGCGTCTCCGGGCTGCGCAATGCCAAAGGCGTGGCAGGCCAGTCCGACCCCACGGCGGATGGGGCCGTCCCTGAAGGAGGCCGCCTCCTTCCTGGCCCGTTCGTAATGGGGCCGGATATCCTCGCAGAGCGCCTGAAAAGGCCACTGCTCCATAATTGCGCCGGTGGAGACGCTCTGGCCCGGCACAAGTACGTTCTTGAGACGGAATTCGAGGGGATCGATCCCCATCTTGTCGGCCAGCATGTCCACGGCTGACTCCAGGGCAAAGGTGACCTGCGGGGGCCCGGCCCCACGGGCAGCGCCCCCTGCGGCGTTATTGGTATAGACCAGTTGGGCCAGGGCCTGGATATTGGGGATGTTGTAGCAACCCGACAGCATCTGGAGTGACCTGATCGCAACCACAATTCCCAGGATCTGGTATGCGCCATTATCGATGACAAAGTCATTGACATAGGCGGTGAGTTTTCCGTCCTTGTTCGCACCCAGCTTGACCTTCATAGCGAAGGGATGGCGTTTTGAGGTCAGGAGCATGGACTCATGGAGGCTGGGGATATAGCGGACGGCCCGCTTGAAGTGGAGGGATGCTGCTCCGGCAATGGCTTCAGAGGTGATGGCCGCCTTGATACCGAACTGCCCGCCGCAATAAGCCTCCTCATAGCGCATGTTTTCCCACCCCAGGGCCTCCTGCAACATGGCCATATGGGTGTGGATCATGATGCTCCGACCGATCACCACGAGCAGGGCCTCCTCGCCTTCCCCTTCGAGATAGGCCACACAGGCCTCCGGCTCCAGAGGGGCCTGATGATTCATCTGGGTGAAAAACTCAGCCTCCACCACGGCAGCCGATTCTGCCAGGGCCTTTTGGGCGTCTCCCTTGATCTGGGGCTGTCCATAGCAGAGATTGGGATACTCGGCATGGATCTGGACGGCGCCATCGGCAAGGGCCTCCGACGGGGTCATCATCACCGGCAATGGATCGTACTCTATTTTGACGGCCCGTGCCGCGGACTGGGCCTGGGCCTTGGTGCCGGCCGCCACCACGAGGATGGGATCACCCAGGCATCGGACTTTATCCTCGCACAGGACGGGTTGGTCATCGAATATGAATTTTATCCGATTGGTCCCTTTGATGTCCTTGGCCGTCATGACACCGATCACACCGGGCATCTGTTCGGCCTCAGAGGTGTCAATGGATTTGATGAGGGCATGATGCTCAATGCTCCGAACCACGGCCAGCTCTGCCGCATCCTGAAAATGGATGTCCGCGGTGAACTCTGCGATGCCGCAGGCCTTGAGCATGGACGAGGGCCGGGGATGGGATACGCCGATCATACCCGCTTTGGGGCCAGGCCGAACCTCTTCCGGGGTGATCTCACCCCGAAGGAAGCGGCCTGCCAGCTTGACTGCATCGATGATCTTGACATAGCCGGTGCAGCGGCACAGGTTTCGTTCCAGGGCCTCCTTGATCTCCTCCGGGTTTGGGTCCGGGTTCCGGTCGAGCAGGGCCTTGGCAACCATGATCATACCCGGTATGCAGTAGCCGCACTGGATCGCGCCCGAAATCACAAAGGCCTCCTGGATGAGGTGAGGATTGTCTGGCGTGCCCAGGCCTTCCACCGTGATGATCTCGGCGCCGTCCAGGCTCACCACCTTTCTTAGGCAGGAGCGGGCCGCTTCTCCATTGACAATGACCGTACAGGCCCCGCACTGACCCTTACGGTCGCAGGACTGTTTTGCCCCGGTCAGATAGAGATCCTCACGCAAAAGATCCAGCAAAACCCTGTCATTATCGACCACAAATTGTCTCAAAACGCCGTTTATCACCAAGTTCACCTTCTTCATGACCACCTCCTATCTGATTTTTTCCTGTTCCTATTTGTCTTTCTTTGCCCCCATTCGACCTTTTTTTCCTTGGGTTGAGACCATGAAAGCAAATAGATACTCAAACTTTCCTTATATCAGACCAGATATAAGAGTCAACAAAAAAACGCCATTTTCCTTCCGGTAGATATTTTTGTTGACAGGCGTCTTGACTTTTGTATATATCAATATTGATATATGACTTAATTGATAATGTAAGTTATTTAATGTCCATTTGTAGCTGGCAGAATTTAGAGATGAGACTATAAATGGTGTAGAGTATTAAATGGTTACTTTTGAACCCAAGGGATAAAAGAATGTGTGCGACATTGAATGCATCAAAGGATTTCATAGACCCTTCCCTTCTAATGGGAGGGGAATACGACAAAGATGTACCAGGCCTGATGGAGTTTAATGATTTACTGGAGAGGGACTCATGTCCAACCAGGCTTAATGAGGCCTTGCTGGAAAAAAGGTTAAATGAACTTGAGGCGGTCTGCCCGATAGGGGGGGAGATTTATTGGTTGACCATTGCCCGAATCAACGAACTCACCCTGTTGTGTGCCGCCAACTATGCAGACAATTGTGAGTTTAGCGGAGTCGGGGATCTCCTGCTTAACCCGAGACGCGTACTGGTCCATATCAGAGGGATGTCAGGGCCGGTGATCAAGAAAAGACATTTGAGCCTTACGGAGCAGTTTGGAGACGTTGCCGCGACAAGGGGAGGGGTTATCGCCTGGCTTAAGAACGAAACGGTCCTTGAGATCAAGGAAAAAGCCCTTTTGCCTCATCTATATGACAAATTGGACGGTTCTGGAGTTGTTTCGCATGAATACCTGGATTCAGTCAACGACCGTATGAGAAAGATAGCGGATGTAACCGGCCTTCTTGCATCCATACATCTCCCCAAGGGTCTCCATTTTTATCAATGGCTTAGACACGCCAGCGATTCGGATCGAGAATTTGTTGAGTCGAAGCTATGCAGATTCGATACAGAGATATTTTCCGAGTTGGGCCACGAGCTTGAGCAGCTTTTTCAGATGAGGGGATATGTCACCAGGTTTTTGGGCAAAAGCAACGTATAGGCGAACCGTTTCTTCGATGCCACAGTCTCTTTTTTGATCGAAGACGACTTTCACATTGGAAGGGCCTTTTTCCGACTGTTTAATGGGATTCATCTATTCAGAAACCGATACTTAACCTGCGTTCTTGACGCATAACTGGACCATCACGGTGAGGATAATGAAACCAAAAAGCGTCTGTATAATCGTGATCCTTCTGGGTTATCTCCTGTTTGCAATACCTAAGACATCTCCAGCAGAGAACCAGGCACTCGAGCAGCTTTTGGAGATTTTCCAGAAAAAGGGGCTAATCAGTTCGGAGGAGGTCCTCAGGGTCAAAGAGAGCATTGCCAAGGACAAGGCTAGACTCCAGAAGAAGGAAAAGGAACTCGATGAAAGGGAAAAGGCCGTTATTGAAAGAGAAGAGGCCTTGAAGCAGAGAGAAGAACGCCTTGGAACCAGGGACGAACAGCGGCGTGAAGAGGCGTTTGTCCCGGCAGCATCGGACATGCCGAAAGTGGAGGCCAAATTTGAAGAAGGCTTCTGGCTCACAACAAAAGACAAAGACAAGTTTTCCCTTCGTATTGGCGGCACCCTTCAGGCCGATTACCGGCATTATGATTACGGAGACATTGACCCACAGAAGAACGGGTTTGATATTCGACGGGCCCGGCTGTTCTTGATGGGGGACATATACAAGTATATTGGCTATCGCTTCCTCTACGAGTTTCAAGGGGCGAGCAGCCGCAAGCTCCTGGATGCCTATGTGAATGTGCGGCTATTTCCCTTCCTCAATTTCAGGATCGGTCAGTTCAAATCGCCATTCAGCTTGCAGTGGTACACCCTGGATACGAACCTCTACTTTAATGAACGGGCCATGGGAATAGCCCTGACACCGCTGAGGGATGTCGGACTTATGTACTATGGAGAGGCCTGGAAGGAGAGGATCGATTGCCGGCTGGGCGTGTTTAACGGAGACGGAGGAGACGATGCCACAGGCGGGGAAACGGACGATCCGGTCCTCACGGGAAGACTCGTGTTGTCTCCATTTAAGAACCGAAATATCCCGCTGTTCGATCAGTTTCAGATTGGGGGATCGTTCAATTTCGGTCGGATGGGCCGAAATAATGTTCAAATCCAGGCCAAGACAGCGGGCATGACCACCTTTTTTGATGTCCAGGCAAACAAGAAGTTCACGGTCATACAAAGTGCAGGCGAGCAGATCCGAACAGGCCTGGAGTTGGGGTGGGCCTATGGCCCTCTGATGCTCAATGCGGAGTATATCCATCTCCTCTTTAGAGACGTGGAAACCAGTTCAGGCCGTTTTGATATCCCGGTGACTTCCTATTATGCCTCGCTTGTGTGGATGATTACGGGTGAGGAACCTGGATTTTATCGTGGCGTACTAAAGCGGGTAAGGCCTCTGAGGCCCATTGGCGGCGGCGGATGGGGCGCCCTGGCCCTGGCACTTCGTTACGATGTATTCGAGGCTGATGAGTCGGTCTACAAAAACGTCTTTGATCCCAAGTACGGCTATTCCGTTCGGGAGGCAAAGGCCTATACCATTGCCCTAAACTGGTATCTCAATACCTATGCCCGCTTCATGATCGATGCCACGCGGACCAATTTTGACATGCCACTGCTTATCTACCGAGATGAGGTGGCGCACAGGACCCTCTATAGCGATCGTGAGGATGTCCTCACGGTCCGATTTCAGCTTCACTTTTAGGTCTTGGGGGCTGAGACGCCTTCTAAGGGCCAAGGCCCCATTAAAAGACAAACAGCGTTTTGGGAGACTAATGGCTCGAGGAAAGGAGATAAAGATGAAAAAGAGAAAAATGGGTTTCATTTTAGTTGTCTTTCTCATCGTGACAGGAATAGGGTCGGCGGTCTTTTCTGCCTATCACCATGAAGGGGAACAGGATGCGGCCAACTTCCTGGCGGTTTATCCTGAAAAGGCAGGGACCAAGCTGGATCATTGCGCCCTATGCCACAGCGGCGGCAGCTACGAACAAAAGGGAAAAACGGTTACGGTGGGAAGTTGCCAGTGGTGCCATTATAGTTATGGGTATGATGGAAGCGGCAATATTCTGGACACCATGAACGCCTATGGGACCCATTACCACGACCACGGGCGAAATGCCACGGCAGTAAAGGCCATTGAACCCCTTGATTCAGATGGTGATGGGTATTCCAATCTGCAGGAAATACAGGCCAACCGCTTCCCGGGCAATGCAGCGGATGATCCCAGCAAGGTCACCGCCCCGTTTCGCATCTACACCAGGGAACAGATCATGGCCCTTGGCCAGCACACACAGTTTCTCCTGATGAACACGTCGCGACAGGAGGACTTCTACGCCGAATACACAGGTGTCCCTGTTGAAGACCTGCTTCGGGATGCCGGTATGCTTCCCGGAGCAACCGGAATCCTGGCTTACGCCCCCGATGGATGGTCTCAGTATCATCCCCTGACAAGCGACCCGGATCCAGAACTCTATCATATCTGGGGGACCTATCCTGCGTCGGTATACTATTATGATGTGGAGGCCGACGTGGCCCTGAACCCGACTGACGGATGGTGCGACTACAGTGCACCGTCTTGTGCAGGGCGAACCGCCCTTGACCCCATTGTGAATCCCAACGGTCTCAAAGTGATTTTGGCCTACAAACGGGAAGGGGTCCCCATGGACCCCGGTGCCCTCACTCCGGACAACAAACTGGACGGTGAAGGCCCTTTCCGGGTTGTGCCCCCACAAAAGGCCCCAAGCCCTCCGGACCAATCCAGCAGAGCCGCAAAACAGGAAGTGGTCTGGCCCTATAATTACGACTGGGATCACAACGCAGGCGCGGCAACAAGGACAGTTACGATCATCAAGGTGGAACCCCTTCCGACAGGCACGACCGATATTGATGTGTTGGAGGCTGGCTGGGCCTATGTGGACCAGGAAAAGGTTGTGGTTTACGGGGCGCTGGACGGAACCGACTCCAATGGCAACGGGGTTCTGGACAGCGAAGAAGGGTCCGATCCATCAAAGGATTTTAACGGAGACGGCTTACCGGATTACCAGGATGTGAAAACGGCCCGGGTCCGGCAGGCAAACGGCGGCGGCCTGATCATGATTAACACATCGGCCGGCGCCCTGGCCAATGTCCAGGCATTGAACGCCGACGATCCCGCGGTTCCTCAATCAGGGAAGCCGCAGATGAATTTCCCCTTTGGTACCGTGAAGTTCGGCATCACCGGTTTGAAGGCTGGGGAGAGCGTGACCGTCACCCTGGTATTTCCAGGCAATGTCTCCGCCACGTCATCTCTTTACAAAATCAGCACGGCCCCGGGATGGCACACCGTCCCCATAGGAAGCAGGGTTGGTAATGACACTATCTCTTTCACCCTCACGGACGGCGATCCCCAGACAGATGCGGATGGAGTGGCTAACGGCGTTATTCAGGATCCTGTTGCGCTCGCAACTCCCGCAACCACATCCAGTGGAGGGGGGGGCGGCGGATGTTTCATTGCGGCTTTGACCAACGGCCTTGGGTGGGAAAAAGGAGAAGGTCGGCTTGACTCAATCTCTGCCTTGACGTTGATGATATTCTCTCTTTTTCTAGTCAGCGGAATTGCCATAATCCTGTTAAAAGAGAAATCAAGGAAATAGGGGCGGATGGCCAAAGACCAAGCGGCCTGTGTGGCAATTCCCTTCCCGAAAGGATGGCTTGAAGACAATGCCGCGTAAAAAGGTTTCTTGACAGAATGTGAACCCCGATATAGGCTCTTTTCATTCAAAACCGACTTGCCACCAACAAAGGCCTGTGGAGGGGGTGAAAAACCATGGCAAAAAGAGTGGCCATTACCAAGGTAGACAAGGGGAAGACTGAACTCGCGGTCCGGGAGGCGATAAACCTGGCCGGTGGACTGGAAGAGATCATTGATGGGAGCTCAAGGGTCCTTATCAAACCCAACCTGTGCAAACCAGCGCCATCAGGTACGGGTGTCCTGACCAGTGCGCAGGTTACCGAAGCCGTAACAAAGGTCATCCTGGAGCTGGGTCCGAGGTCAGTGATTATCGGTGATGGCGCCATAGCAGGATATGATTTTGCCGGTTTCAGCACCGACGAGGCATTTGAGACATCAGGCATGACCGAGGTCGCCAAGAGACTCGGGGTAGAGCTCCGCAATCTAAACACCGACACCGTGGCCGAGGTCACCATCAGCAATCCCCATGTGATGGAAAAGGTGAGGGTCGCAAGAACGGCCGTCGAGAGCGACGTGATCATCAGCGTGCCGGTCCTCAAGAGCCACATCCGGACGCATGTCACCCTGAGCCTCAAAAACATAAAAGGGGTAATGACCGGGGCTGAGAAAAGAAAGAGCCACCGGCTGGGTCTGGATCTGGCGATCGTGGATCTGGTATCAGCGGTGAGGCCTGACTACGCCGTCATCGATGCCACGGTGGGAATGCAAGGGCTTTGGCAATATCCACAGGATAGCAAAGAAGTGGGACTGATAATAGCCGGGAGCGATGCCCTTGCCGTGGACATCGTTGGGACCTCTGTGATGGGAATAGACCCCCATCAGGTGATGCACTTCCACTACATTGCCGAGCAAGAGGGTGCCGCGGTCAATCTCGACCAGATTGAGATTGTGGGCGAGCCCCTGGAAGAGCACCGGCACCATTTTGTGACGGGTTTTGAGGTCTTTGAAAAGAACTTTCCGGAGGTCAGTATTGTCCAGGGAGAGTCGGCCTGTAGCGGATGCACCAACGAACTGGTGAGTGCGATCATGTATATGAAAGAAGCCGGCTATGGTGAGGAGTTAAAGGGCCTGGGCACCATCATTGGTAACCCTTCCAGTCCCGGGACCTTTGAAAAGACCGCTGTCTTTGGCAAATGTGCCAAGGGTCTGGAAGAGTTTGGCGCATATGCCGGAGGCTGCCCGCCCAAAGAGGAAGATATGATCCGTGCGCTCTGTGGGTTATGCGCTGCTGACTTTGACCGGGTCATAGCCAAGCGGGATGAGGTCCGTCGCAATCTGTGGGAGTCATCCAGGGATCTTTTAGAACGATAGGGGTCTGGGGGATGTTCAAATGACAAAGGAACTCTATTATTCCATTTCCGAAGAGGTCTTTGCCCAATTCCCGGGGTATACGCGGGGGGTTGTCCTGGCCCATGATGTCAAGAATGGTGACTCCCCGCCTGAACTGACGGCCATGCTGAGAGAGGCGGAGGCCTCTTTGCGTGAAAGCGTCGATCTCGAAAAACTGACCGAGCATCCCCGTATTGCCTCGTGGAGGGATGCCTATCGTTCATTTGGCGCCAAACCAAGCAAGTTCAGGTCCTCCATTGAGGCAATGACGCGAAGGGCGCTTCGCGACCAGGAACTCCCCTCCATCAACACCCTTGTTGACATTGGGAATGTCCTCTCACTAAAACACCTGGTTCCGACTGGTGGTCACGCCATTGATGTGGTCTCAGAGGACATCGCACTCCGTCCTGCCAGGGGCGATGAGGTCTTTGTGCCCTTTGGCTCGGACCAGGAGGAACACCCCGACCCTGGTGAGATTATCTTTGTGGAGGGAAATACGGTCCTGACGCGCCGCTGGAGCTGGCGCCAGGCAAATCATACCTTGACCCTGCCCACTACAACGGCGATCGAGTTTAATGTGGATGGCCTCCCACCCGTACCCCAGGCCGAGGTCGAAGATATCTGCCGGGAGGTGATGACGCTGATCAGGCGGTTCTGCGGCGGGGAAACAAGATACGAGGTGATCTCAGAGCAGAATCCCCGGATCAGGTTGAGCAGATAGACGGAGAAGATAGGATTTCCGCAAGCAGTTGAAGTCCAAACCCTGCGGCCAGTAACCACATGCCGACGCGGAGCAGAAGGGGGTGGACCAATCGTTACCCATCATCTCCTCTGATTCTGTTCACTGTCTCTGATACTCGATGGGCGACTCTATCAAGCCTATACCTGCGAACATATTTCCAAGATCGCCTATCCTTAAAAAAAAGATACGTTTGGGAAATCTTGGTTAGAAATATATTGGGGTCATCATCGTCAACTTGGATTCTTCCTATACCATCAACGCCCGCCCTGCGATTTGTGGGACATTGGGTAAAGACCGCACGGAAGCCCTGGATGTGAAGGAATTCCCGCAAGGATCTTTTGGGTACTCCTTCCCTAAAGGCACAAAAACCGATTGGCTCATCAATTTCCTGGCCCATGATCTTCATTGAATCCAGGACGCTCTTCTTTATGGCAACTTCATCATAATTGCTTTTAATACTACGCCCATGATATGCCAAAAGTCCGATCTCCATGCCACTTTGTCTAATTTGGGAAACCTCATTCCAGTTTAGACAAGTTATTGGCCTGTCCCTGATGCTCCTCTCTTTGCCCACGTATTCCGGCGGAATAAAAAAGGTGGCTGGCATGTGATACCCCTTTAGAACCGGAAGAACATTACTAAAGGCGTCTTGATAGCCTCCATCGATCGTTATGGACATTGACTTGGGAGGTAACTTGTGACGCCCGTTCATATGCTCCAGTGCCTTACCAAGGGTGACAATATTATAGCCGTTCTCCGCGAGAAATCTCATCTGCCTTTCAAATGCCTCCGGCCGCATCCCGTCTTCCATCATTTCGTCAGGATAGTTCCCGATATTTTGATACAGTAGAATAGGTATCTCCTTCATGGCTTTCGGCCTCTCAAAAGATGCTGTTCAAGGGTCTCTCCATAGCCTGAATTTGGTTCTGGGGAAAGAGTATACGGAAACCTTGACTTGTGTGTCAATCTAATCGGACCCCATTATGTTGTAGCTGCGGATCGTCGGGTGGACACTAAGCCACCTGAGCGTAGACGGCCGAGACATGGATGAGGTACAAGGGGTTCTACCCGTTGTTACTGGGAGATAACTCCTGTGGGTCTTTCTAGGCCAAAGACGGCCTTGACGTGACGCTGCAATATTCGTATGGTCCAGCAACCAGCGGTGACTGACCAGATCATTGGTCTGTAACGTTTTCAAGGGAGAGGGGGGGCAGGGCAGTGTTCTCAAAAATACTCGTTGCCAACAGGGGTGAGATTGCACTCAGGGTAATCCGGGCCTGCAAAGACCTGGGGGTTAAGACCGTTGCGGTTTTCTCGGAGGCGGATTCCGCCTCCTTGCATCTCCGGCTGGCGGATGAGCAGGTCTGTATAGGCCCCCCCATCAGTTCGGAAAGCTATCTGAACGGGGAAGCCATAATCAATGCCGCCAAAAGGACGGGGGCCGGGGCAATACATCCCGGCTATGGATACCTGGCGGAGAGTGAGGCATTTGCAAGGGCGTGTGAAGGACATGGGATTACCTTTATCGGTCCCACGCCTGAAAATCTAAAACTGGCCGGCGACAAGATCAGGGCAAAGGCGGTCATGAAGGATGCGGGTGTGCCGATCATCCCGAGCAGCCCGGGTGGAGTCAAAACCGTGGAGGAGGCCATCGAGTTGTCCGCCCGGATGGGCTATCCCCTGATGATCAAGGCCTCAGGCGGGGGCGGGGGCCGCGGAATGAGAATCTGCGAAAACGAGGAGATGCTTCTCGAGGAGTTTTCAGTGGCAAAGATGGAGGCCCGCGCCGCCTTTGGCAATGACGAGGTTTATATCGAAAAGTATGTTTCTGAACCGCGTCACATAGAGTTCCAGATCCTGGCAGACAGGCAGGGGAACATCGTACACCTCGGAGAAAGAGAGTGCACCATACAAAGACGATACCAGAAACTCCTGGAGGAGTCGCCATCTCCGAGGCTCACCGATGAGCTGAGGGGGCGAATGGGAGATGCCGCCGTTACCGCGGCGCGCACCGTCAGGTATTTCAATGCGGGTACGGTAGAATTCCTCATGGACCAGAATGACAACTTCTATTTTATGGAGATCAATGCCAGGATACAGGTGGAGCATCCGGTGACGGAACTCGTAACCGGCCAGGATCTGGTCAAGGAACAAATCAGGCTTTCATCCGGGGAGGAACTGGGATACACATCTGACGATATCAGTCAGCGGGGATGGGCCATGGAATGCCGGATCAATGCCGAGGATCCCGATAGGAACTTCTTACCCTCTCCGGGGGTCATAGAGGAATATTATCCGCCCGGGGGCCTTGGTGTCAGGCTGGACACCCATCTCTACCAGGGCTACGAATTGCCCATATTTTACGATTCCTTGATCGCCAAGCTCATCTCCTATGATCTCACACGGGAGGGGGCCATCAGGATCATGCGGAGGGCACTCGAAGAATTCACGATCTCCCCCATAAAGACCACCATTCCCCTCTATCTCAAGATCATGGATGATTCCCTTTTTCAGAAGGGAGAATTCAACACCGGTTTTATCAAGAGGCTTGTCCCGGACGAGGATGAGGACGATTTTCTGGTGTGAAAATCCTCCTGTCTGCTGGGCGCCGGTAACCGAAAACCGGGACTTGCCCATGTTTCCCCACTGCCGGATCTCAACTGGGCCGCCGGCCATAAGCCTACCTGGAGCCCATAATGCATTTTCTCCCCTGTGCCCCCACTTACAAACCCTTGGACCCCGTTTGCTGGATCGAGTCCGGCACAAGCCCCAACGGGGTGGCGACTTTTTACGAGTTCATCATTATTAAAGGTGGACCAGGGTTTGAGGGCTGTACCTCCGACTTCCGATCTCCGACTTCCGATTCACAGGCGCAAGGATTTCCAGGACTTATGAGATCAATCATCCGGGAGGATATTGAATTTTTGAACGATTGTCCCCACTTTTTACCGGCAATCCAAGTTCGTCCTTGTGGAGAGCTTTTCGCCGTGCTATATTGGTAATCATTTTTGTTACAAAGGAGATGGTTATGGAAAACATAACGAAAAGGAAAATCCTTAATATATCTCTTCCTCCGGAATTGTACAGAGAGGTGGAAAAACTGTCCAAGGAGCAGGCAAAGGCCAAAGGTGAGTTCGTTCGCGAGGTTATAAGGCAATATGTCGCTACCGACAAACGCTGGAAACAGATCAGGAAATGGGGAGAGGAAAGTGCTCGAAGAATAAGGGTAAAAGATCAAAGGGATGTGGAAGGTATTATTGAGCAATACAGGAAAGAACAATCCCAATGATCAAAGCAGTGGCGGATACCAATGTCTACATTTCTGCCGTCTTATTTGGGCGAAGAGCCGAAGAAGTCAGAATCCTGGCCAGAGAAGGCAAAATAGAACTTTTGATTTCCGAGGATATCCTGGTCGAGATAGCAGGCGTGTTGAAGAAAAAATTTCATTGGTCTGATTGGCAAATCTCAGAAATCATAAAGGAGATCAGAGAATTCACAACGCTTATTACCCCTGTTGCCACTCTCTCAGTTATCAAAGAAGATGAGCCTGATAATCGTGTTTTGGAATGTGCTATAGAAGGAAAGGCCCAATATATCGTTTTAGGGGACGAGCATCATCTTCAGCGTTTAAGAGAATATCAGGGTATAAAGATTTTAAGCCCGGCTCAGTTTATAGAGTCAGTGAAGCAAAGTCTCAACCCTTTCTAAGAGGGAGGCCGGGAGGGATTTCTAAGAATAACGGTATTCACAAGCTGTCCCTCCGGCGAAAGCCATTCGGCTCTCAGCTCATGGCCGAAGGGCCGGGATCCAGTCAGAGCGATCCGGAAGATGGCTATTTTGATTCCATGGTCATCCGTGGACTCCTGGATGCCCCCGTATCATGTACGGGGCAGGCTTATCGAGTCCGGCATGACAGAAGATAAAATTGGGCGTCACCGCTAACTGTCGTTGTAAGGTTAGCGAGCCCTAAGCCTTGCGGCAGGAAACGGATATTGCCCCCAGGATATTGAAAGGCAGTGCTATGAAAAAAGGATTTGAATATTTTAACCGGAGTGAAAAAAAGGTCGTCCAGTCATTTATTGAAGAATTGAGAAATAAGATGGGCGATGAAATATTAAAGATCCTCCTTTTTGGTTCAAAAGCAAGAGGGGATTTTAACCGGGAATCAGATATCGATATTTTTGTTTTAGTCAGGGAAAAGACTCAGAATATAAGGGATAAAGTGGGGGATATAACTGCGGATTACGTCTTTGATTATGACATCCCGCTCTCGCCGGTACTCTATGATTTGGATGAATATAATCAGAATAAAAAATTGGGATCTTTTTTCTTTGAAAATGTGGAAAAAGAAGGTGTTCCTTTATGAGCAGGACGGATCTCGCCAGATATAGGATGGAAAAGGCAAGAGAGATTCTCCAGGATGCTGAAGATGCATTGGCAAGAGGTCGATTTATGCTTTCAGTGAACAGAAGTTATTATACCATGTTCACCGCGGCGAGAGCACTTTTGGCCTTGGAGGAAAAAGATTCCAGCAAACACTCGGGAGTAATTTCTTTATTCAATCGCTGGGTCGTAAAACCGGGGAATTTTTCCAAAGACGTGAGCCGATTTCTTTTAAAAGCAAAAGATCTAAGAGAAGACGCCGACTACGGCGATTTCGTAAAAATAACCGAAGAAGATGCCAGAATTCAGTTCGAAAGGGCGGCAACGTTTTGTGATGAAGCCGAAAAGAGACTGGGTGAATTAATAACAAAGGAATGACTCTCCCATGACGCCTTTTGTGCGAGGATGTGGACCAGTCATGATAGAAGTACCCAAGGAAATTCTATGGGATTATGAGAATGCACCTGAGGATATTATATGGCGACTCCAAAGGATTGCGGATTTTTTTCCCCTTTACGGGAAAGACCCTGCTACAATCGCTCTCCTCTATGAGCACCGGGATCAACTCAAACTTGACAGGGCAACACTGGCGCTGGTCGAGGCTTACCATGCCCTCCTCCTGGAGGACGAAGACAAATGAAGTTCGCGAACAATCCTATCCTCACGACGCAACAGAAATCTCTCCTTCGTTCTTTCTCCGGATCTGATCTGCGATTTTCCTTTTATCTCACCGGCGGCACCGCCCTGTCCGCATTCTACCTATCTCATCGGCTATCAGAAGACCTTGACTTCTTTTCGGAAGAGCAAATTGGTGTTGAGCCTGTGTTGACATTTTTGAAATCCGTGCCTGATGTCGTTCATATCCAGTATGGGCGAAAATTCGACCGGAAGATGTTCCTCCTTCGCCATGTAAATGACCAGATTCTGAAGGTGGAGTTCACCACTTATCCGTTTCAGCGGTGTGAAAAAGGTCTGGCAGTTGAAGGAATTGCCGTCGATAGCCTAAAGGATATTCTTGTCAACAAGATCATGGCTCTCACTGACCGGAAAGACCCCAAGGATTATGTAGATCTGTTCTATGGATTCAAGAAGCAGCACGGAATGGATTTACGGGAACTTCTTCAAGCAGCGGAAACGAAGTTCGGGATTAAGGGCGTCGAGTACATCATAAGGGGTCGTTTTCTTGAAGAACTTCCCTCTTTGGGGACCCTGATGATGGGAGAGAAAATCGATCACGAAGCCGTAGCTCGGTTCTTCAAGGATCAGGCTTTATCCCTGATCTCTGACGATCTGAAGCAATAGCCCTGATCAAGGTATCTCACCGACCCACCCCCCGAATATCAAAGGGACAGCGTGGGGACCCTAAGACCAATTTAGACGGGATTCACCTGATACACAGGATAAAAATGAAAGAAAAAGTATCCCGTTAATCCGGTTAATCCAGTCGGAAAAATGTTTTGAGTGTGACCGGATCTGTCAAAACCATGTGGTAACATATTTTCCGCTGGCAGAAACTTTGGTTTCACATTCTCATGTTTAATATTAATCTGACGAAATTCTTGACAAAATGTAATAACATAATTTAATAAGCATTATTAATTCTCACCCATATGAGATGGTGAAGTCATGACCCTCTCTTCATACCCTCCAGTGCCTGCCCCCCGCCCTGCTTCGACAGGATCGAGCCTGTGGAACAATCCGGACACGCCATCCGTACACAATACACTGTCTCTAAGTTCACCCCGCCGTGCCTCCAAGAGAATCCTGAAATTTCCGAATCCCCGGGCAATTCAATGGCCCCAACGTTCCTTCAGCCTTTCTGCCGAGGAGTTCAAGAAGTTGAAGTCACAAATTGTGACTTCAAATTGGGGTGGTATGCGATAGAACCGAGGGCACGCTTTCTTTTCCCCTGGTGGAGAGGTCGGGTGAAGGAAATCATCCTCCCTTTCGTAAAGCAGGTCCTCTTGAGCCAGTCAAAGGGGGGGCCGCCTGCCTGTGCGTGACCGCACGCAGACAGGGTAGGGATTCTCAAGAATCGGGAGGCTCAGGACCGGGTAGATACTGAACTATTGAACAACGGATGCTGTTCAGCTTCGAGGTGGCGGAGGTGCTGGACCTTCAGGGGGTGAGGGACAGCGCAAGAAGAAGACGGAAATAGGAAGAGACCCTGGGTCTCCAAAAGGCCGAGTATTCTGATCTTTCCTGCTTTTTCGCGGGGAATTCATGCGGGGGGAAGGTGTCTTGACCTGATGGATAACATCGTGTTATTAACAATTTGTTAATGTAACTTTGTTAGGAGGAGGGGACGGATGCCCCAATTTAAAAACCATTTTCATTATGGAGGAAGGGTTTCCGGCGGGAATTCTGGGACAGGCAAGCGGAGGTTGAAGAGTTGCTTGAGGATATCCGGTCGCGCCAACATGTCATTATCTTTTCCCAACGCCGGTTCGGCAAAACCTCGCTGGTCTGGCGGGTGTTGGAAGAAGCCGGGAAGGAAGGCCTGGTGCCCGTCTATGTAAATCTTTATCCGGTCACCGCCTTGCAGGAGTTCATCGAGGCCTACGCAAAGTCCATCGCAGGGACCCTCAGCACATACGAAAAGGCCACAAAGCTGATGCGTGAATTGTTTACCCGGCTGTATCTCAGCATGGGAGTCGATTCATCGGGGAATCCGCAATGGAATGTCGGCTTCGACAGGAGCCGCAAACTGGAATCCTTTGACGAAGTGGTCTCCTCTCTGGAAAATTACCTTCAGAAAAAGAAAAAACACGGGGTCGTCGTCTTTGATGAATTTCAGCAAATTCTGGAGACAAACGGCGACAAGATCCAGAGGCGACTCCGAACCGCCATTCACACCCACAGGCATATTACCTATCTCTTCGTGGGGAGCAAAAAGCATCTGATCCATGACATGTTTTCGAATCCCAACCTCATACATGAACACCTGGGACCTTCTGACCCAGCGACAACGACAGGCCCTGATCGTTCTGTCCGAGACGGAACCTGGTGAAAGCCCTCTCCGTGCAGGGGCCCTTGCGAGATTCGGCATATCGCAGCCCTCGGTAATGATCAGGGCCTTGAGGAGCCTGATCGACAAAGACCTCGTCGACAAAGAGAAGGCAACCTATAAGATCATCGATATCTTCTTCAAGCAGTGGATCAAGCGATATATCTCCGGGCTATGATCGTCCTTTGCGGCGCCTTGGAATAGTCAGATGCACTCACCGGCAGAGTGAAAGGCCGTGCCCTGGTTAGAAGGAGATAAGGATAAAATGCGATGATGCGCAGGGACAAGATGCAAAGGGACAAGAAAGTCATGATGGACCGCGATTTGGCTGAGCTCTATGGCGTGGGGACCGCCCAGTTGAAACGGGCTCTTAAAAGAAATATCGGAGTTTTCCTGATGACTTTGTGTTTGAATTGACAAAACAGGAATTGGAAGAAAGGACAAAATTCCGATTCAATGATGAGGAAATAGCCAAAATTCTTAAAGACTTTTCCACATTTGCTTCACCCGTCAGGATTACAAAGCGAGTTCATGCTGTACCTGACGATCCCGATGATGACAAGTTTCTTGAATGCGCTCTCTGCTGCAAGGCGGACTATATTGTATCCGGGGATAAACATTTGTTGAATATCGGTGGGGGAATGAGGGACGTGGGGGAATGACGGACGTTCTTCATATTTTCACTTTCATCGAAAATCACAAAACTTTTCCCAGTTGGCTGGCGAAATATGAAAATGTGAAGGACGTTATATATTAAATCATCAAAGGGTTATACCCCTGAGGGTACGGCTT
>CAZXCQ010000057.1:0-16133 GCA_964639275.1 uncultured Desulfobacteraceae bacterium
TCGGTGTAAAATACCTGGCCCTGGGTCTGCTCTCCCTCGGGTTTGAACCCGGCGACAGGGTCCTGATTATCGGGGACAACGCCCCGGAGTGGTATCATGCGGAGCTGGCTGCCCAGGCAAACCATGGCGCTTCAGTGGGACTGTATTCGGATTTGAGCCCAGCGGAGATCGCGTATATCGCCAAGGATTCCTGGGCGAGATTTGCGATCGTCCAGGATCAGGAGCAGGTTGACAAGTTTCTCCAGATAAAGGACGCGCTTCGGCTCCTCAAAAAGATCATCTACTGGAGCTACAAGGGGTTGGCCCACTATGATGACCCGGTCTTGATGGCCTATCACCAGGTCCTGAGACGGGGAGAAACATATGAGCGGGAACACCCCGGACGTTTTGAGCAGAACGTGAAAACCGGCAAGGCAGATGATGTCTGCGCCATCGTTTACACCTCGGGAACCACCGGCCCTGCACCCAAGGGCGCCGTACACACCTTCCGGTCGATGATGGCCGGCGCCCTCTATCACCTGGATCTCGACCCCTGGTATGAACATGATAATGTCGTCCCTTATCTGCCACCGGCCTTTATGACCGAGCAGTGGCTCGGGATCGGCTGTCACCTGCTCTCGGCCAGCACCCTCAACTTCGCTGAGGCGCCGGAGACCCAACAGCGGGATACGAGGGAGACAGGTCCAAGCATCGTATTCTACGGGGCCCGGCTGTGGGAGAGCCAGGCCGCCATGGTGCAGGCAAGGGTCCTGGGGGCTGATGCCACCAAGAGATTCGCCTTCCGGCACCTGATGCCGGTCGGCTATCAGATGGCCGATCTAAGGTATAAAAAAAAGAGGCCGGGCCTGCTGCAAAAAATGCTTTACGCCCTGGCTGATATCGTGCTCTTTAGACCCATCAGGGGCAGCCTGGGGCTTTCAAATGCCAGGATCTGCTATACCACCGGGGCGATGCTCAGCCCGGATGCCGTCAGGTTTTACCATGCCCTGGATCTCCCGCTCAAAAGCCTCTATGAGACTACAGAGGGCGGCGCTCTCACCGGCGCCCGCAATGATGACATCAGCCCGGAGACAGTCGGCCCCGCCCACAGGGGAACAGCGGTAAAGATAACCGATCGCGGCGAACTCGTTTACCAGCAGCCCGGTATCTTTGTGGGTTACCATAACGACCCGGACAGCACTGCCGAGGTATTGAAAGACGGCTGGTTTTATAGCGGCGACAGCGGCTTTATCAGGGAGGATGGGCACATTGTATTTGTGGATCGGGTAAACGACCTTATTGAGCTCACTGGTGGCGATAAGGTGTCCCCCCAATCTATTGAGAGCCGGCTGAGGTTTAGCCCCTATATCATGGACGCCTGGGTCCTGGCACGCCCAGACAGCGGGTATGTCTCGGCCATCATAATCATCAACTATGACCATGTCGGCAGGTGGGCCGGGAAACGGCGGGTGGCTTACAAGACCTTTGCCGAGCTTTCCCAGAGGCCGGAGGTCTATGGGCTCATAAAGAAAGACATAGACAGGATAAACCAGGCCTTGCCCCCCGGAGCCAGGGTGAGGAAATACGTGAATCTTCACAAGGTATTTGACCCGGATGAAGGTGAGTTAACCCGGACCAGGAGGTTGAGAAGGACATTTCTGGAAGGGCGTTACCGAGAGCTTATCGATGCGATCTATAGCGACCAGAGCGAGGTGCCGATAGAAGTCCAGGTCAGATACCGCGATGGGCGAACAGGAACAATAAAGACAACTCTTTACATCCAGTCTGTTGAAGGGGATGCCTCATGACCTTTTTTTTACAACTGGTGATAACCGGGTTTTCCCTGGGGATGATCTATGCCCTTGTCGCCATAGGCTTTGTGATCATACTCAAATGCTCCGAGGCCTTTAACATTGCGCAGGGGCACTTTGTCTTGATTGGGGGGTACCTGGGCTATACCTTCCTGGTGCCATTCGGCCTGCCCATATGGGCCGCTCTGTTGCTGGCCATCGGGGTGGCGATCATAATGGGCCTGTTGATCGAACGTCTTACCCTGCGCCCCTTGCTGGGTCAACCCGTACTGGCCGTAATCATGATGACCATAGCCCTGGCCACTGTACTGGAGGGGATCGCCACCCTGATCTGGGGGGGAGAATACAAGGCCTACCATGGGGTATTGCCGACTGTCGCACTCAAACTGGGAAAGATATCCATCCCCTCCGAGTCGTTAATCGGACTCATCGTCTCCTTTGCTGCGGTAGCCATACTCATGCTCTTCTTCCGTTATACCAAGCTCGGGCTCGCGATGAGGGCCACTGCCGAGGATGAGCAGGTGGTGCAGAGTTGTGGTATCAGGGCAACAACAGTCTATGCCCTCTCATGGGTAATCGCCTGCGTGGTCGGGGTGATCGGGGGCATTCTTCTGGGTGGCGTCTCCGGCGTTATGATACCCCTCGCAGAGGTCGGTCTAAAGGCATTCGCCGTCGTGCTGCTGGGCGGGGTCAACTCAATTGGCGGGGCCATTATCGCCGGCATAATACTGGGGGTACTGGAGAACGTGGCTGCCGGCTACCTTGACCCGCTGCTGCCTGCCGGGGGCGGCCTGGCCCATGTCTTCCCCTTTATCGTAATGATCATCGTCCTCATCTTTCGACCTCATGGTCTATTTGGTCTGGTCAGGATAGAAAGGATTTAGTCAATGGATTTACACTGCGGCACCTTTCACGAAAGCTATGCACAGGATATGGCGATCTTCCGGACCAGGCTGCACTGGGGCGTGCTCTTTGTCTTTCTTGCCCTCCTTTTCACGTGTCCGCTATTTTTGAGCGACAGGCTGCTGACGATAATGACCATGATCGCGATCGCGATCATCAGTGTTCACGGGCTAAACATTTTGACCGGGTATTGCGGCCAGATCTCCATAGGCCACGTGGGCTTTATGGCAGTCGGTGCCTATACCTCGGCGATCTTGACCGCAAAGCTGGGCTGGTCATTCTGGACAGCCCTCCCCTGTGCCGCCATGGCAGCGGGGGTGGCGGGGTTGATCTTTGGCCTGCCATCACTAAAGATCAAGGGCTTCTACCTCATCATGGCGACCATCGCCGCACATTTCATAATCATCTGGCTGATACTCCAGCTTTATGGCGTCACCGGTGGCGCGGATGGTTTTGCTGTTCCCAAACCCAGGGTCGGCAATATGGTTCTAAAGTCCAAGGCCAGCTACTTCTACCTGGTCATGACATTTGCCTGTCTCGCCACATTCCTTGCCAGAAACATCGTCAGGACCCGTGCGGGGAGGGCCTTTGTCGCAATCAGAGATAACGACCTGGCGGCTGAGGTCATGGGGATCAATCTGTGGGTCTATAAGCTCCAGGCATTTTTTATCGGCTGTGTCTTTGCGGGTGTGGCCGGGGCACTGCTGGCTCACTACTATGCCTTTATCTGTGTGGACCAGTTTCCCTTTATGGATTCGGTGTGGTATCTGGGGATGCTGATTGTCGGTGGTATGGGCAGCACCATCGGGGCGATCTTTGGCGCCATATCCCTCAAGCTGCTCGATGAACTGGTCACGGTTGTCGGCCCGATCCTGTCCGCGGCCGTTGCCCCCCAGGCAGCCGCTTCACTCGCCCTTATCATGCGCGGATTGGTGATTATCCTCTTTCTCATCTTTGAACCCAGGGGGCTTGCCCACCGGTGGGGGATAATCAAGGACTATTTTAGGCTATGGCCTTTTTCACATGAACAATGGGAATGAAAGGAGGTGATTCGATTTAACCGGACCCCTGAGATATTTCTTAAACGAGATCATGAACTCAGAAAGGAGGAGAAAATGGCCAGAATCAAGTGGGTGTTTGTGGCTTTCATGGCTGTGATGCTGGTGGCATTCTCTGCGATTGCCCCGGCCACGACGCATGCAAAAAAACTGTATGTCGGCGGAACCATGGCGCTGACCGGGGCCTATGCTGAAGATACGGCCGCGGTCCTGGCAGGCTATGAAGACTATGTCAGATATGTCAATGAGACAAAGAAGCTGGCGCCATGGCGGGACGAGAAGCTCCCCGATGACGTAACCCTCGAGGTGCTGTGGCGAGATGATGAACTCAAGCCACCCAAGGCCCTGACGATCTATGAGGAGCTAAAGGACAAGGGGATGCTGGTCTTCAGGTGCTCGGGGTCACCACAGGCCCTGGCGTTAAAGGACCGGTTATATGAAGACGGCTTTGGTGCCGTGAGTATGGCAACCGGCCCCTATCTCCTAAAACCGCCGCAGAGCGTCTTTACCTATTACCCGATTTATACCGATGACGCGGCAGCCTTTATCGAGTGGTTCTTGACCAACTGGAAGGAAAAGAGAAAACCGAGGTTTGCCTACCTCACCGCAGATTCCGCCTTTGGGAGGTCGGTAGAGGTCCCTGAGCTGACCGAGTACGTCAAGAAGGCGGGGTGCGAGTTTGTCGGCAGCCAGTATGTGCCGATGGTGGTTACCTCTCCACCCACCACCCAGCTGATGTGGCTCAAAAAGAACAAGGTTGACCTTGCCTTTGGCTGCATGATCAACCCCGGTTCACAACCGACTGTAAAGGAAATGGTCAGGCTGGGTATGGGGCCCTATCAGGATTACAAGCTCACCTTTGGCGCCGCCACCCCCAGTCACCTCAGTGTGTTTGAAGCGGCCATGGGCGAACTGGGCGACGGTTTTGTGGTCTCCGGCGGGTTCCCCCCCCTGTACGAGACCACCACCCCCGGGATACAATTCTGTAACGAGCTACAGAAGAAGTATCGGCCGGGAAAACCGGTTACCCACGCCATGTACATCGCGGGCGTACTTGAGGCCATGATCCAGACAGAGGCCCTGCGGCTTGCCATGCAAAAGGTGCCCTTTGACCAACTAACCCCGCGAAAGGTGCTTGAGAATGGCTTCTACCAGATCAAAAACCTTGACACCGGCGGCCTGAGCAGCACCCCCATAACCTATGGGCCGGGTGATATCGAGGGTGTTGATGCCGTGCGGGTGGACCAGTTGCAGAAGGGTAAAGTCGTCAAACAGGGCGTCTGGCCCTGCCGGCACCTCTATAAGCGCTGATCGTTCTTGTCCCGGGGGCAATGACATACAGGGCCCCCGGCACAAGACAACCACTTCCAGCTTTAATATTACGTAACTTCTCAAAAACCAGGGGATAGATTGATTGTGGTGTGGCATGTGGAAGAAGAAAAGACCCCCGTGCCACACCTTTGCCCCTGTTTTTTGAGATGTTACAATATTACCTTGAAAGTCCAAAGTTCTTTCGTCATGCCGGAGTTGATTCGGCATCCAGAAGTCATATGATATTGATAATATTCTGGATTCCGGCTGCAGTTTATCCCGTATCCTATACGGGGCCGGAATGACATCACATAATTCTTGATCCTAATAATATCAATTACTTAGAAGAACTTTGAACTGTGCGGTATTACATATTTGGTATCAATTTAGCTTTTTTCAAATTTGGAGGTTAGACAAGGCAATGGGGGTTCGGAATCCCCATTGCCCAGCTTTCAAACAGCTAAAGAGTTACCATTACTCCAATCTGCCGCAATACGGCAGAGCCATTTTTCTCTGACCTTGCCCAGAGAGGAAGGGTTTCTATTTTGAACTAAATTGATACGGGGTATTTACGTCATGAGACTGGATGATTACCAGGAAGAAATGCTGGAGGGCAAAAAGGGCCGGGGTGCGCAGAAGGCAATGGAGATCCTCGCTGCATATGGGCGATGTTACGATGCACAGAGGATGATTCCAGTTACCAGTGTCCACATCGCCGGAAATTTCCCGGTCCTTCTGGACGAAGGGATTGAATGGTTGGAGACCCTGGCCGGCGACGGGGCCAGGGTAACGGTGTATACAACCAAGAACCCTGAGATGTTTGACTGGGAACAGGTTGAGGAGCTGAGAATCCCCACCGCCCTCCGGGTCCGACAAAAAAGGATCGATGCCGCCATGAGATCGCTCGGGATTACACCGACCTATTCATGCCACCACTATCTGGTGGGCAACGTCCCCCGATTCGGGGATCATATTGCATGGGCATCTTCCGGGAGCCAGGTCTTTGCCAATTCGGTGATCGGGGCCAGATCCAACAGGGATGGGGACCATGTTGCCCTGGCAGCAGCAATTGTCGGCGCGATTCCCGAGTGGGGATTGCATCTTGGCGAGAACCGGAAAGGTGAGATTCTTGTTGACGTGGGAGCCCTGGATCTTGAGGGCTACGATCCCTGTGACTATAAGGCCCTGGGGTGGTATCTGGGAAAGATCATCGGTACCAGAATCCCGGTCTTTGTCAACCTGCCGCCCCACCTGCCTATAGAGGCGGTCAAAGGCCTCCTTTACACCCTGACCGTCACCGGGGCGACGGGATTGGTGCATCTGGTGGGTATCACCCCGGAGGCCGCGACCCTGGAGGCGGCCTTTGGTGGAAGGCCCCCGGCCTCGCCTGACATTTCTGTATTGCAGGAGCAAGTGAACAGGGCGTACAGGGAGATCTCCAGCAGTTCTGAGGAAAAGGTGGACCTTGTCCTTTTTGGCTGCCCTCAATGCAGTATCCAGGAGATCCAGGAGATCGCAGCGATGCTTGAGAGCAGGCATGTGCATCCTGAAACCCAGCTCTGGATCTGTACATCGGCATGGGTCAAGACACTGTGTAAAAGGATGGGGCTTCTCGAGACACTGGCGTCTTGCGGGGCTCGGGTTGTGGCCGATGTGGGCGCGGCAGATGGCCCCCATCTTTATCTGAAGGAACAGGGGGTCCGGGTCCTCGCCATGAACTCGGCAAGGGGGAGCTACTATGCACACAACCTCTTTGGCATGGATACCTGGTTTGGATCGTCCCGCGAATGCGTCCAGAGTGCTATATCAGGGAGGTGGGAAGGTAGAAAATGATCAAAATCAAGGCCAGGCCCGTGACTACCGGGGTCGCGGAGGGTGAGGCGATCGTCTCTCAGATGCCCATATCCTTTACCGGCGGGATGGACCCGGATACCGGGACGATTCGAGAGCCCGGTCACGATCTGGAAGGGCGGAGTGTGGCCGGCAAGATACTCGTCTTTCCCACGGGAAAGGGCTCTACAACCGGCTCGTGGCAATTCTATGCAGCCTTTAGACGGGGAAGTGCCCCCAGGGGAATAATCAACGTTAAGGCCGAAGGGGTGGTCGCGGTGAGCGCCATCATCACGGACACACCCATGGTCCATGAACTGGACGAGGACCCCCTGACGCTTATCAAGACCGGCGATTTTGTCAGGATCAATGCGGATGAGGGTTTTGTGGAAATCGAAGGCGGTTCCGGCGACAAAAAGGGAAATAGAGTAACATTTTAGCTTTTTGAAAACCGGGCAATGGAGATTCCGTTTTTCGGATGTATAACTCGCCCGTAAGAGAGCGTAAAGGAATCACGTGCCGGAGAAAAAAATAGGGGGCAATATTTCCGGGAAAGTCTTATGGTTTTGGGCGATGTCGATCTCCGTGATTTCTTAACGCTCTCTAACGGTCTCAGACAGGGATACACCCTTCAAAACGGAACCCCCATTGCCCTGTCTCAGTTCCAATTTTGAAGAAAGCTAAATTGATACGAATTAGAGAAGTCAGTCCAGTGGAGGTCTGCGATGAACGTATCCAGGCTTCTCACCCTGGCGGCATCCCGCTGGGGGGAGAGGGAATGTATCGTGGAAATCACACCCGCCGAGGGCATGAGAAGAAGCAGATCGTACAGGGAATTTGATGACAGGGTCAATCGGTTGGCCAATGCCCTCCGGGACGTTGGAATCAAGAAGGGGGATGTTGTCCTGACATTTATGAGGAATTCGATTGAGTGGATGGAGACCTATTTTGGCATTATCAGGGCCGGGGCCGCGGTTGCGCCGCTGAATTTTCGTTTTACGGGTGAAGATATCAAACACGCGGCCGATATCACAGGGGCACCCGTGATCATCTTCCATGAGGATCTTGCAGGGGTCGTCAATGGCATCCGGTCTTCGTTGCCGGCAATAACACACTACATTGGTGTTGGCAAAGACACTGGCGATCAGGCGCTAGGCTATGAAGAGTTTATTGCCGGCTACCCCGCAGCAGGGCCCGAGACAGAGATCCTGGATGAGGACAATCTCGGCATCTATTTTACCTCAGGGACGACCGGGACACCCAAGGCGGTGTTGCTGACCCACAAGAACCTGTTTATGGTTGCTGTAGAAAACTTTATTACCTTTCCGCCTGTGGCCGGTGGCAACTACGTGGCGATCCTGCCGCTGTATCACATGGCGGCAATGTTTCAATGGCTCCCCTATCTGTTCCGGGGGGGCAGGTGTACTTTGCTCCAGGGGTTTAGCCCCCGTGATTTCCTCCACACCATGGAGAAGGAAGAGGCAACAGAGGTCTTCTTGGTAATGCCGATGCTGATTGACATTGTCGAAGCCCAGAAGAGAGGCGATATTGATATAGCCGACTACGATCTTGGCACGTGGGAGCAGTTGAACACGGGCTCACAGGCCTATCCAAGGGATCTCCTGTTGACGGTAAAAGGGCTGTTCCCCAACGTGGAAGTCAACCACGGCTATGGGCTGAGCGAGGGAGGGGGCGCCGCGACAATTGTCCTGGGACCCGAAGATATCATCAGGAAGTGTGGCTCCATAGGCAAACCTTTGGCGGCAATGGTTGAGGCAAAAATAGTTGACGATGATGGACACGATCTCCCTCCCGGCGAGATGGGTGAATTGATCATCAAGACCGATAGAATGATGAAGGAATATTATCGGAATCCTGAAGAGACCGCCAGAGTCATCAGGGACGGGTGGTTATACACGGGCGACATCGCAAAGGTTGATGAAGAAGGATACTTCTACGTCGTTGACAGAAAAAAGGATGTCATTATCAGCGGCGGTGAGAATGTCTTTCCCACAGAGGTCGAGGAGGTGATCCTCAGGCATCCAAAGGTCCTGGAAGCGGCGGTGATTGGTGTCCCTGACGAGAGGTTCGGTGAGCGGGTGATGGCAGTTGTCAAACTCAAACCCGGTGAAGAGATGACAAAAGAAGACTTTCTTGGCTGGTGCAAGGAAAATATCCCGGGCTACAAGCGACCCAGACAGGTCGCGTTTGATGACATTCCTCGCGGGGCAACCCGAAAGATTCTCAAGCCCGAGTTGAGGAAGCGTTACATCCAAAAAAGGTAACCGTTTACGGGTTCAGGGGTTCAGAGGTTCAAGGTTCAGGGTTCACAGGTTCAAAGGCTGGTTCTAATCCCGCACCACATCCTCAGTCCTTCTGAGATGACTGGGAGATATGTAAACCCACGAGGCGGGCAATCAGCAGGACAAGATAAAGCTGGCCAACAACCGCCTCGAGGGCCGAAAATGTCCTGGCAATCGGGGATACCGGGACAATGTCTCCATAACCCACCGTTGTCAGGGTAATAAAGCTGTAATACATCAGTGCCGCATCCAGGACCCGGTATCGACTGGCAAAATCAGAGCCGACGATGTGTGAATCACCCATGCTGAAGGCCCCGGGCACACTCATCTCGATAATTGTAAAGGTGACTCCCCAGATTACCCCAAACATCAGATAAACACATGCGGCACCATATATGGTATCCGTAGTGACCCTTTCTCTTCTTAGTACGTGTACGAGTATTGCTGTCGCCACAAACACAAGAAGGACTATGGAAAGCCCGCCATTAACAAGGGCCAACGCAGGATGGATCCTGGCATAATTCGTCCAGGAGATCAAAAAGATAGGAACCACCAATATGATGCCGGCTGCCAGAAATTTTCTATTGTCGCTTATGGTGTATAACGCGCAGAGCAGGACAAAGGTGTAGATGGCGTCGAGAAAACCGATCCCGAATATCCCCAGATTCCTGAAAAAGGGCTCCAGGACAGCCAGGAGCAGTAACGAGATGAGCAGGTACTTGAATCGACCCCTAAATAACCCAAACACCCGATCGTCCTTTCTCCTTTTTTACACCCATGCAATATGACGATTTCGCAAAACCCATAAATGCGCCTTTTTCCTCATTCCCGCGAACGCGGGAATCCAGGAGTCAACCCCGCGACTCTTTGAGTTGTTACCATCAATCCGATCCTAAGTACATGGTTTGATAAATACGGTAGCGCATCTTATGGAACTAGATTCCGGCTTTCGCCGGAATCCAGAAATACCAGCGCGTGAACCCGGTTCAACTGAGAAATATGTCACCGAATTTATGAGACGGAGCACTAAGGGCTTGCCCAACCCATCTTCTTCTCGGCTCACACCATCTCTGCCTCGGCCAGGGGCCTATCGCGGGTCAAAAGGAGATAGAGACAGGGAACGACCAGTTGCGAGATAAAGGTCGCTGACATCAGACCAAAGATAATGGCGTTACACAAGGGCATCCACATGGGATTACTCAGCGAAAGCGGGACCAGACCCGCCACCGTCGTAATGGTCGTGCTCACAATGGGTCTGAGCCGGTCGGCGGCGCCGGCAGCGGCTGCTTCGCGGACAGAACGACCTTGCCTCCGGTGGGCATTCATTGTTGCGATCATGACAATTGCGTCATTGACAACGATCCCCACCAGCGAAATGATCCCGATCATCGCCGGAAAGGAAAATGGAATCCACGCCAGGAAAAATCCCCCGAGGGTACCGATCATGGCAAAGGGGAGCGTGATCATGATGATAAAGGGTTGGGTAAAGGAGCCGAATTGAAGCGCCAGAAGGGCAAAGACAAGAAAGATGGCGACAAAAAACATCTTTCCGGCCGATGAATAGGTCTCGGCAGCGGATTCGGCCTCCCCCCCAAAGCTATAATCATATCCTGCCGGCCAGGTTGTCCGCATGTTTTTCAAAACTGGCTCCAAATCGCCCAGGATCTCGTTTACCGTGCGGTTTTCCGTCTTGGCCAGAACGGTCACTGCCCGCCGTCCCCCCTTGTGGGTGATGCACAGGGGGGCCATCCCTGCGATTGGATTGACGACGGCAAGCCCCGCCACGGTCCGTCCGTCTGGACAAAAGGGCCGGATCAAAGAGATCTCTTCAAACCGCGTTGGCCCCCCCGGGGTGCCCTGCCGGCTGGGCCAGGCCATGCCAAGCCGGATCTCCAGGTCCTCCTCTGTCCCTTCCAGGGGAAACTCGCCGATCATTTCATCTGTCATGGCAAACCGCACCTGGTAGGCCAGATCTTCCTGTTCGATCTTGTAAAAATCAAGGGCTTCCCGGTTGGGCACCAGCTTGATGTCCAGTCTGGGGTCTCCGAGATTGTCGCGAACATCAGAGGCCCCGGGAATTGCCCTCAAGGCCGATTGGACCTGGAGGGCCGTCTCGCGGAGTCTTTCCATGTCTTCACCCACGAGCTCGATTTGAATGGGGTCCTCCGTGCTTGAACCCCCGGTCTGGGGTGTCAGCACCAGTTGACTCCCCGGATAGGACCTGAGCACCCCTGCCAGCTCATCCCTGAGATCCTCCAGGTACTGGAAGGCCATCTTTTCCCTCTTTTCCATCGGGGTAAAGATACACGAGAACCCGATGTAGCTGCTGTCTTCAAATGGGACGAGTGATTCACCGATGGAGTTCCGCGACAGGGGGCTCTTTTTCCCCACGAACTTGACAACACTCTCCAGATAGGGCTTTGAACGAAGAATTGCACCCAGCTCATCGGCGGCCTTTTGCGTGGCACCCAGTGTGGTGCCGGGGGCCAGTTCCACGGTGATCCCGAGGTTTCGACCATCTGCCTTGGGATAAAGAAGGCTGGGTAAGAGACCCGCCCCCATCAGCGAGAGGATAAACAAGGCCATCGCGATGGCGGTGCAGACAAGCGCGGTCCACCTGTTTCGCACCGTGGTCCGGAGGCTCCAGTCCCGCAACCGGGCCGAAAGCGTCTCGGTCAGGCGGTCTATGCGGCTCTTTTTATAACCTCTTTTTATATTTGAAAACACCGCGCGGGACAGGGGGATGTCAACAAAGAGCGCAATGATAAAACTCAGGACCAGACAGCAGATGGCGGTGACCGGGATAATACGGATAAATTTGCCGTCGATCCCGCCTATCCCGAAAAGGGGAACCATGGCCAGGATCGTCGTTGCCTGGCCAGCAAATGCCGGCAGGGCGTACTTTCTTACCGTCCCAAGGGCCGACTGGCCAAATGTTAGCCTTTCCACAAAGATCCCTTCGTGCATACCCTCCATCATCAGGATAAAGACATCCACCAGGAGCCCCAGGGCGATGACCATCCCGATAATGACCAGTTCGTTGAGGGAATACCCCATGATGGAGAGGATGGAGAGGGTCCCCAAAAAGGTGACAGGGATCGAAAGCCCGGCAATGATTGCCTCACGCCACGAAAGCATAAAAAATAGGACCACAAACACGCATAACATGGCCTGCCAGCCGTTGTTAAACACGTCTCTCAGTTTTTCCCAGATAAACTCCGACTGATCCGAGGTAATACGGTATTCTATCCCGTGTGGCAGGTCGGGGCTTCCCGCCTCCTGTTCAAGCACGGCCTTGATCCGGTCAATGGTCCTGATCGTATCAACCCCCGGGACCTTCATCACCGACACATCGATGGATGGACTAAACTCCGACCCGCCCCAGCTGAGCGCAACCCGGGCCTTCTCCCTTTGCAGATCCCGCCGGACCGTTGCGATTTCGTCCAGACGGACCACCCGTCCTGTTCTCATACGGGCCACCGGGAGGGCGCCAAGGTCCTTTACATCCCGGAAGCGGCCGTAGAGCCTCAGTGTTGCCCCTATCTGGTCGTTTTCGATCTTGTCCCAGGGCATGTCGAGGTTTGCCCCCTGGATCCTGTCGCGCACCGTCGTGGGAGAGATACCCAGCGAGACAAGCCGGCCAGGGTCCAGTTGAACCTGAACCACCTCTTTGCGCCGCCCCCCAAGCTCAACCTTCTTGACGCCCGGCACCTTTTCCAACCTGTCCTTTAGATATTTAGCGGCATTTCCGAGTACGGCGGGGTCCACCTCACCAAACAGGGCAATGGTCAGGATGGGGGTATCGTCCACAGAGACCTGCTCAATCTTTGGTTTCTTTGCATCACGGGGGAATTCAGGTTCTGCGTCTCGAACCTTTTCTCTCAATCGCTGCATGGCCTCGTTCAGATCCGCATCGGACTGAAATTCCACCGCGATAACCGAAAGGGAGTCAAAGGAGGCGCTGCGGATGCGTTTTAGTCCCTTGAGGGACTTGATCTTTTTTTCGATCTCATTGGTGATCTGTTTCTCAATGGTCTCCGGGTCGGCGCCAGGCCATTCGGTTTGAACCGTCGCCTGCGGGATGGCCAGGTCAGGGGCCGCCTCTTTGACAATGGACTGGTATGCCATCAGACCGGAAACCACCAGCATAAAGGTCAGGAGGATGGCAAAGACCGGACGGACAAAAAGGAACCGGGCCAGAGGAGATGCCCGGGCCACATCAGGGACATCCGGGTGTCCGGAACCTTCTCGGCCCTTTTCAGAGGCTGATTCGCTCTCGCTCACCATTTACTTCTTCCCGATTATCTCGATAATCTCCACCGGCGCCCCATTGCTCAGGCGATGCCGCCCGTCCGTGACAAGGAGGGCCCCTTTGTCAACCCCCTGAATGATCTCCTGCATGGAAAGCCCCGGTATTCCCTCAACGACCTCGCGCTGCTCCACAATCCCCTTACCCTCATCCACGACAAAGACATAGGGTTTGTTGTGGCGGTAAATAAAGACATCGAACGGCACCACCACGGCATCCGTCTTCTCGTCCACCACGATCCAGGAGGTGACGAACATGCCGTCCCGGATCTCTCCTGCGCCCCCCTCCGTGCGGACTTTCACCTGTATCGAACGCCCGCCAGGGCTGATGGCCGGGCTCACCGAAAAGACCTTCCCCCTCACGGCCCCACCCTGAAGCGGCTTATCACGTTCCAGGTCTGCAGGGGAGGGAAACCGTGTTGGTGAGGTCATGATAATTGCCGGTTGCCCGGGCCGCACCATGGCCCCCTCAAAGGGTGGAAGCTCCATGGTTACCTCGAACTGACTGGGATCGATGATGACCATGGGTACCGTTTTGAGGGCAGCCTCCTCGCTGCTGGTATCAACGAGGTTGGGAGCAAAGTAGTCGCCCTTTTTGATGTTGACATAGGTGAGTACGCCATCAAAGGGGGCGTAGATACTGGTCCGCTCAAGCGGGAGTTTGGACTGCACCACGCGCGCCTTGGCCGCGGCCACCCCGGAAAGGGCGGCCTCCAGACCGGCCCGAGCAGAGGCCACCGCGCTGTCAGCGGTTTTGAGACGTGTGCGGGAGACATCCAGTTGATGCTTTGAAATCGCCATCTTCTTAAAAAGTTCGCTGTTGCGCCGAAACGTGTCTTCTGCAAGCGTCTGCTGTGCCTCGGCCTGTTTCAGGCGAGCACGCGCCGCATTGACCTGTTGCTCGGCCTCGGCCAGGCTGGACCGGGTCACCTTTGTCTGTTCGATATAATCCCGCTTGTCGAGCGATGCCAGAAGCTCTCCAAAATTTTCACCTTTCCGGGGACCGTATACCCGATCCCCTTCGCGCACAGTCTGGCCGTCTTTTTTTATTTTCACATAGGTGACCTTACCCGGTTTTTCGAAGACGAGGAAGTCCCGCCGCACTGCCCTGGCTGTGCCTTCACCAAAGACAAAGGCCTGAATGGGTCCTTTGATCGCCCGAACACAGCGGACGGGGAGAGAGGTGCGTTGAGCGACAGCCGGCGTGGCCTTTTCTTCTGCCCGATCTTTGAACCGCTTTAATGCCAGCCCGCCAAATGCAACAATCACCAACAACAAAGGGATCAGAAATAATGCCTTTCGTTTGAGTAATTTGGCCATGGACAAATCCTTTCTACTCTCTATCCCTCTCTATCCCCTTGCAATCACCCTTCCAGATCACCCGGACTATCTTATTGTCTTTGTTTACCTCAAAATAGGTGATGCAATAATCCATAGATGGATGATAGCGGCCGATGACGTCTCCGGCCATTTCAGGTCGGTCTTTTCGTGGATCAATGCGTGGAGGGTACTCTATGAGTGCGGAATGGGCCAGCGGATTGAGCGTATATTCGTCCCTGGTCTCCACATATACAAGCACCGCCCCTTTATCGGGCGTCTCAAAGGTCCTGCCGGGCTGGCCCCACTGACTGATCAGCTCATTGCTGTCACGACCCACATAGGCCTGGCAGAGCTGTGTATATCCCTTGCTGGTCGGCAAATGGTAATTCCCGCACCCCCCCCATACCAGCACAACAAATATAAAAAAGAAGGGTAACCACGTTTTTTTATCTCTCATACTCTCCTCCTTACTGATCCTCTCTTTGATTGACGGTATCAGTTTAGTGCTTTTCAAAACCGCCACTGGAACCCTCAAAACATCTCTCTGATATACAAGAAAAGCATGACACCCGAAAAGGCCAGCTTCAGCCCGGTACTCAGCATGTTTCCCACAAAGATGCCCCATCCCGCCCGAAGCGCACTTTTCCCTCTCCGGCCTGCCAGCAACTCGCCGATAAAGGCCCCCAGAAATGCCCCGATGACCATGCCCCACGGCGGAAAAAGAAACAGCCCGGTCACCATTCCCGCGACAGACATCCACAGGCCCATCCGTGATGCCCCGTATTTCTTTGCCCCAATCGCAGGAAACAGGTAGTCGGAAATACTCACCAGGATGGTCAGGCACGCCATAACAATCAAAAAGGTGGCGCTAAATGGTTGCCAGTCTTTGACCCAGGTGATGAGAATCAGGGCCAGATACGCCAGAGGGGGGCCAGGGATGATAGGGAAGATACAACCAAAGACGCCGGCCAGTGCAAGGAGCAATCCAAGGATTATCAACAAGACCGTCAATGTCCGGCACCTATCGGGTTATCCAGATCGGCCATAGAAACATCATGTTACTCAACTCCCGCCGCTGCGGGGCTGCGCTAGAGACGCTGAGAGCGGAGAGAGAAATGATTTTTCGTATCAATTTAGCTTTCTGTAAAATTGGCACTTGGGGAGGGGTATGGGGGTTCGGAACCCCCATACCCCGGGCTTCAAAAGGCTAAAGTGTTACGATTTTCCCATTTTCCAGCGTCTTTCTATACATCGAAGCAGTGGGGTTTTGCAAGGACATTTACCGGGCTGCGACCGTTCACGGGTTCAAA
>CAZXCQ010000057.1:16233-25426 GCA_964639275.1 uncultured Desulfobacteraceae bacterium
AGCAGTGGGGTTTTGCAAGGACATTTACCGGGCTGCGACCGTTCACGGGTTCAAAGGGCCAGGGGTTGAAAGGGTCAATGGTTCAGGGGTTCAAGGTTTCAGGTTTCGGGGTTGAGGAGTTCAGCAGCACTTTTTTCGTCATTCCGGGGAACCCCGGATCCGGTCCGGGGCAGGCCCTGCAATCCAGTATTCTTAGAGTGATATAGGCGCTCCATTGTGCCCAGGTGACGAGATAGGGGGTTTGACGGGTCGATCGACGGTTAGGGCCCGCGTCTTATCCTCTCCCAAGCCAGCTATCGGGCCGGATAAGGATGTCTGAAACCAGGCTGACAAGACCCCAGATGGCATCGGGAGGAAGGTGGTGTTCGATCGACCGGTCAAAGAGGACAGAGAGGGTTGCGGGAAACTCCTCATCCCCCTTCCACAGAAGATAGCAAAGGGGCACCTTTGGAAAGGCCCAGAACTTGTACGCGACATCTGCCAGGTCAAGGGGTTCACCCCCCAGCCCTTCGGCAGCCCTTCTAAAACCTTCCGCGTCATTCCCGTAACGCTCCAGTACCCCCCCGATCCTGAGCTCATGTGGGCCCCTGAAAAAGTGTGCGCTCTTTAGCTCCTTTACGCTTATGGTCTTATTGCCCAGCGGTTCCGGACCCGCATTTAACAAATAGACCAGCGAGACCAATTCCAGAAGGGGGTTCTTTATGGGCTCCCACCTCCCCGGACCCTGCCGATACAGGCAGCGGTTTTGCCTGTCAACCAGGAGGTATTCCTTCAAAAAGGGGAGCAGGAATCCTGTGGGCGGGTAGTCCTTGACCTGGGCCCTCTTTGAGAGCTTCGCCGGTTCCCGCTTCTCCAGGCCTTCCCAGTGCTGAACCGGGACCGAAGCGGTCGTCGCGGCCGCGTTTTTACCGCGACGCCGTTCCTGCATATCCAGGAATCCATGGCCAAAAGGATAAGGGCCTGCCCTGAATGAGTCGCACGGAAAGCCATCGCAGTCATTGGTGCAATATCCAACATGGCGCTCAATGGCACACGCTAGGATCGGGCACGGCCTACCCAGGATTCTTTTCTGGGCCTCAAGCTTCTTGAGACCCTCACGGCTCACGCCCGACCCGCAGGTTGAACAGATCCCGAGTGTGTTGAGTTTACAGACATCACAGTCTATTCCACATGCTCCAGTCGGCATCACAGCACCCTCCCATAACTTTTCAAGTAGCCGTTCACGGGTTCAAAGGTTCAGGGGTTCAGATGTTGCGAGAAACTGTCTGGCGATCTGCTGTGCAATAAGGGGGGCGTTTCCACCGGAGCGGTTGTTGACGATGACACTTATCCGGACACCCTCCTCGATCGCGGTCTTTATCAGGTCGGCGGTCTCTTTTACCATTCCGGGGCTCAACATCCCATCCACCACCGCCTTAAAGGGGTAGGCCCTGGCATAGGCCTCTTCATAACGCATCCCCCGTGGGGTCATCAGCCGGATGATACACCCCTTACCGGCATTGAGAAACCTCCTGCCAGACATCCTGAACTGACGCGAAAGGGGGGGAAGCCATGTCCAGTGCGACAACACCTGACCCACCCCGTATTTGTCAAAGACATCAAAGACCGGGGCTGCCAGAAGGGTATCGGTACGCAGCTCCACGTGATAGCGATTGTCCCTGGGTATCCGGGAAAAAAAGGCATCCAGGTCTTCTGCCACCTCCTGCGGGGATGAACGCTCCGCCTTGCGCTGGTATTCCTGTTCAAAGATAAGCCCGTCCAGCCAGGGACCCAGCAGCTCGACGGCCGGTTCATAAAACTGGCGGACAAAGATCTCCGGGTTCAGGTAGTCCGGGTTTGGGAGATGCTTATTCCCTCTGAGCAATCTTTTTGCAGATGTCCCCTGTGGCACCTTGAGGATGATGCGATCGCCCTCTTTGAGGTGCTTTTGATAGGTCCGCAGGACATGGAGGTTCTGCGAGGGCGTCCCATCGGCCTCCAGCAGGGGCCGGTAGAATGTAAAATCCAGTTCCAGGGTCCGAAAGTGGTCGAAATACTCCGCAACACTTTCCACTGGCAAGACCTCTTCCACAAGGCTCTCACCGCCCACCCTCTTGGACCGGCGCGCTATCCGACCCGCATAACGCCCCTCTGAATAGATCTGCCCGATCCAGCCCGAATACCGGTCGCTGGCAGTCCCCAGATAGACATCGGGGTGCAGGTTGCGGAACCGAAAGCATTCCACCTCTGAACGCTTTTCCTGATCAGGTGCCATATCGCTTCTCGAATTTTTCTCAACCACCACCCACTAATTAAAGTAGCTTGAATGGTGACCTTGAAAGGGTCTTTGACAACGAATTTTTCACCGCCGAGCCGCTGAGATCGCAGAGTCCGATCTATTTTTTTGCTTTGCGCTGAGACGCCGCAAAGCAAAAACAAACAGTCTTTATTGGGCAATGCTCTCGATTGCAGTTGAACTGGAAACATAGAAGCATAATATGCCCCCATTAATCCGAAATCACAAGGACCAAATCTCAAACAAATTGTCCTGCGGACCTATGTTTGTAATTTGGAATTTTGGTCATTGTGATTTGTTTGTTATTTGTCATTTGTAATTTGGGATTTAAAATTCTTCCCTTTCCAAACCTGAACTGCGAACCCTGTTGTACTTGTCCGCCGTTTTTGTGGCGTACTTGTCCGCCGTTTTTGTGACGGAGATCCCGTCTGAAGAAAAACGGAAGCAGGAAACCCCTGAACCCTCAACCTCTGAACCCCCATGTGCTTTTTTCTTGACTGAAAGCACCCAATTCCCTATTTTCTTTTGCACAATATATTCTTAACCAATCTCCCAATGACCATCAAAAGAGCACTGATATTTGCACCCATCATCCTGATGGCTTTTCTTCTCCAGTCCTACTTCTGGGTGCCTACCTATGAGCAACAGACCAAGGGAAACCCCGAGCGTCTCCACGAATACATCACCGCCTCTGGCGGCGATGCAACGCTTCTGAACCCGATCCTCTCAACCGATGCGACGAGCAGCCAGATCGAAGGCCTCGTCTTTGACGGTCTCATCGACTATGACGAGGAACTCCAATTTAGGGGACGTCTTGCCACCTCATGGGAAATATACGAAGAGGCCTATTTCTACGTCAACGATCAGGCCAGCATCCCCGGTTCCCATAAAAACGACGCTAATGCCGTGGTCGATATTATCAGAAAGGCAACACAGTCATCCTGGCCTTCAGACCCGGGCTTGAGGGCATCCCTGGAGAATATTCAGACGCTCTCTATCGAGCCTGGCAGGGAGTTTAGCATCATCAGGCAGGAAAAGGTGCCCCAGAAGGGAAAGGGGAAAGGCGAGATAAAAATCGTTCTAGCGCCCCCCCCCAGGATTAAGCTGACGCTCAAAAAGGTGGACCAGGACCTCTTTCAGAATCTTGCGAAGCTCCTGGGGCCAACATATTTTTCCTCCTTTTCAGGCAACAGATACCTGCGCACATCCCCCCCGTTGGAAAGGACAGAGTTGGACACCTGTACCAAAGAACTGCTTCCAGCCACAGAACACAACCCTGTCCTGGTCTTTCACCTCAGGCCAGGCGTCCGGTTTCATGACGGCCACATCCTGGACGCCCATGATGTCAAATTTACCTACGAGGCCATCACAAACCCCAAGAACCTCTCCCCCAGGATCGCCGATTATGAACCGGTAAAATCCGTCGAAGTGATTGATCCGTTGACCGTTCGCATGGTCTACAAGAGGCTCTATTCCCCGGCAATGGGCACCTGGGGCATGGGGATACTCCCCGAGCACCTCCTCAATCAAGAGGCCCTTGAGAAAGAGGCAAGGCGTCTTGGGAAGGATCCAAAGACCTTCTCTCTCCGCCAGAGTCAATTCAACCGGCATCCCCTAGGCTCCGGCCCCTTTGTCTTCCGGGAATGGAAGTCTGATCAGTTTATCATCCTGGACCGGTTTGAAGGTTACTGGGAAGGTCCTCCAAACTATGAGCGGTTTATGTTTCGGGTGGTCCCTGACCTCCTGACCCAGGAGATGGAATTCTACGCCGGAACCCTGGATAGCTATAATGTCCAGCCCCACCAGGTAAAGCGCCTGCACGCCGATCCCAGATTTCAGAGTTTCTCGGGGACCTCTTTTGGCTATAGCTACATCGGGTATAATATGCGACGAAAGCCCTTTGATGACCCCAGGGTCCGCAGGGCCCTGGGGATGGCGATCAATATAGAGAAGATCATTGATTATGTCCTCTATGGTCAGGGGGAACGAATCACCGGTCCATTTGTCAAACAGACCGATTATTACAACCATCATATCAAGCCGCTTCCCTATGACCCTGAGGGCGCGCTAAAATTGCTGGCCGAGGCAGGGTGGCGGCGCAATAAGGACGGATGGCTTGAAAAGAACGGCAAAAGGCTCGAGTTCACCCTCATTACCAACAGCGGCAATGACATTCGGAAGGCCATCCTGGCCATTGCCCAGGATGCATGGAAACAGATCGGGGTGGATGTCCGTACTGATATACTCGAGTGGTCTGTCTTTATCCAGGAGCGAGTGCAGAAACTGGACTTTGATGCCCTGATCCTCGGTTGGGTCATGGGCATTAATCCGGACCTCTACCAGATATGGCATTCCTCTCAGATCCACCCCAATCAGCTCAATTTTGTCGGGTTTAAGAACAAAAAGGCAGATGAGCTCATTGTCAGGATAAGACAGGAATATGACCACAAGAGGCAGGTGGAATACTGCCACGAGTTGCATTCGATCATTGCAGAAGAGCAACCTTACACATTTCTCTATGTGGGAAAGTGGACCGCCATCCTTGACAAACGGATCGTGATCAAAAGGCTGGATGCGGACGGAAATACACTCTACGAAAAGATCAAACCCACCAAGACCGGTGATTATACCTTCCACTTCAACCGATGGGTAAAGATCCCGAATATGCCTGAAGTTGATTTGGATGGGTAGCGAAGACGGTCCGCTCGAGGTGCTATAGAAATGGTATCATTTATCGGCCGGAGCATCGTACAAAAGATTGTCACCCTTTTTTTTGTCTCTGTGGTCTCCTTTCTGATCATCCATCTGGCTCCGGGAAAACCGAGTCAGATCGACCCGCTCAATCCCAAATTCACCCCGGAACTCCTGGAGCGTTTTCGCCAGGAATTTCACCTGGATAAACCCCTCTATGTTCAATACCTCCTTTTCTACAAGGGGCTCTTTGCCGGAAAGACCGTCTCCTGGAAAGACAACCAGTCGGTGCTCAAAAAGATATGGGAACGATTCCTGAACAGTCTCCCCCTCTTTATTGTTGGAACGATCCTGACCTGGACCCTCTCTTTTCCCCTGGGCATCCGGTCGGCCATCTTCAGAGGGGGGCTGTATGACCGGAGCGTCACATTTATCGCGTATCTGTTGATATCGGTCCCCGGCTTTTTTGTCGCCTATGTCCTGATCATCCTTGTGGTCACCCAGCTCCACGTGCCGGTCTTTGGCATGGATACCTTTGGGCTTGAAATGGCCTCCTGGTCGCATCGCGTCATGGATCGCGTCTGGCATCTGTTGCTGCCCTCTGTCCTGGGTGCCACAGGGGGGATCGCGGTGCTGTCAAGATATGTCCGGAGTCAGATGCTCGAGGTCGAAGGTCAGGATTATGTCCGCACGGCCCGGGCAAAAGGGCTCCCGTCTGATAAGGTCCACTACAAACACGCACTCAGAAACGCCCTCCTCCCCTTTGTCACCATGTTTGGGCTGATCCTGCCCGGCCTTATCGGCGGGTCGGTCATCATTGAATCGATCTTTGCCTGGCCGGGCATGGGAAGGATGGCCTACGAGGCGATCCTGGGAAGAGACTATCCCGTCATACTGACGGTCAACTTTATCTCTGCGGTGCTGGTCCTGGCCGGCACCTTTATCTCCGACCTCCTTTATCTGGTGGTTGATCCAAGGATACGGCTGTGACCCCTGACACAAGCTTAGAGGCGCCCCTGGCCCCGAGGCAGACAAGGCTTCAGGAATTCTGGCAGCTCTTTAAGAAAAACCGTCTGGCCATCCTGGGCCTGGTCTTTTTTGTCCTCTTTTTTATGACGGCCCTGGCAGGCCTTTTCCTGACATCGGGCAATGACCCCGTGTTTGACCCGGCCCTGATCCGTCTTCAGGAAAAGCTCCTTCCCCCCCTGTCCAGACCAAATCCAACCAGCCTCCAGCCAAATGAGTTCCCCACCCTGGGGCTCTACCTCTTTGGGACCGACGATCTGGGCAGGGACGTCTTTGCGCGCATGTTGCAGGGCGCCTGGGTTTCACTCACCGTGGGATTCGTGGCCGTGGGGATCTCTGTGATTGTGGGGATCTTTATGGGCGGGATTGCCGGCTTTTTCGGGCAAGACCACATCCGCGTGGGTCACCTCTTGCTGACCTGTCTTTTTTTCGCCGGGGGTACCCTTTTGGCCCTGGGGAGCATCTATTTCGGCCTCCTGCTGATCCTTTGCGCAATTGTCTATGTCATCAACCGTCTCCGTTCAAAAAAGAAACTGGCCAGGAGACCGGCCACTCCATGGCTGGGCCTTCTGCACACACGCGCCATCTCGATTGACACCCTCATTATGCGAATTGTTGACATCATGCTCTGCTTCCCCAGCTTCTTCCTGATACTCACGGTGGTGGCCCTGCTTCCGGCAAGCATGTACAATATCATGATCGTGATCGGGCTTACCAGCTGGATGGGCGCCACCCGCTTTGTCCGGGCGGAATTTCTTTCGTTGCGAGAACAGGATTTTGTCACCGCGGCCAAGGCACTGGGGATCGGTAACTTCCGGATTATCTTTCGCCACATGATGCCCAACGCCGTCGCGCCCGTGCTGGTATCCGCCACCATCGGCATCGCCACGGCCATCCTGACCGAGGCTGGGTTGAGTTTTCTCGGCTTTGGGGTCCCGCCCCCGCATGCCACCTGGGGCAATATCCTCTCGGATGGCAAACGGTTTATCTTTGATGCCCCCTGGCTCACCTTTGTCCCGGGCATCGCCATCCTGATCGTGGTCCTTTCTTTCAACCTCTTTGGCGAAGGCCTGCGGGATGCCTTCAACCCCAAGCTCAGGGAGAGATAGATGGGGAAAAACCCTCTTCTTACAGTCCAGGACCTCGGGGTCAATTTTGTTGGAGACGGAAAGGTCGCCCGCGCCGTCGAGGGGGTCAGCTATGAAATCGGGGCCGGGGAAACGGTCTGCCTGGTCGGCGAATCCGGGTGTGGAAAGACCGTTTCCGCCCTTACCATCCTCGGCCTGGTCCCTATCCCACCGGGCCAGGTGGTGGGGGGAAAGGTGCTTTTTGAAGGCCAGAACCTCCTCGAACTTGATGAAGAGGAGATGCAAAAGATCCGGGGGAACCGGATCGCCATGGTCTTTCAGGAGCCGTTGACCTCTCTCAATCCGGTCTTTACCATCGGCAACCAGATCCAAGAGGCCATAGAGGTCCACGAGCGGGTTGAGCCGGAGGTGTTGCGTGAAAGGACTATCCAGCTCCTAAAAGACGTGGGGATTCCCTCGCCAGAGGCCCGGCTCAACGATTACCCCCACCAGTTAAGCGGTGGCCAGCGCCAGCGGGTAATGATCGCCATGGCCCTTGCCTGTAATCCTGACCTGGTCATCGCCGACGAACCCACAACCGCCCTTGACGTGACCATACAGGCCCAGATCCTCCGCCTGTTTGAGACCCTCCAGCAGACACGATCCATGTCGGTCCTTTACATCACCCACGATCTTGGGGTGGTGGCCAATATCGCCGATCGGGTCTATGTCATGTATGCGGGCTCGATTGTCGAGCAGGGAAATGCCGCCCAGATCTTTAGCCAACCCTGCCATCCTTACACCCGGGGGCTTCTGGCCTCTTTGCCCACCCGGGCAAAACGGGGAAGACGGCTTCACAGCATCCCCGGCGCCGTCCCCGACCCGGCGCACAAGCCGGCGGGATGCCCCTTTCATCCCAGGTGCCAGCACGCTGTTGAGACCTGCAAGAGCCGGTTTCCGGAGATGTCCGATTATGGCGACGGGCATCTGAGCCGGTGTCCGGTGATCTTTGAGCAGGGTAGATAGGGGAGTGATGATTTCGCTATTTTCCCAGAACCATCGTCCAGTCACGGCCGCGGCCGGTGAAAGACCGCAGGAGCACCGCACTATCCTCAAGGTGGAAGGGCTAAAAAAATACTTCCCGGTCCGCAGGGGGTTTTTTCAAAGGGTTTCAGGATGGGTCAAGGCCGTGGACGGTGTGGACTTTGAACTGGAACAGGGAAAGACCTGGGGCCTCGTGGGCGAGAGCGGGTGTGGAAAATCTACGGTGGCACGGCTCGTTCTGAGGCTACTTGAGCCTGATGCCGGAAATATCATCTACCGGGGGACCGACATTGGTGGCCTGTCTCACAGCGAGATAAAACCGCTTCGGAAGGAAATGCAGATCGTCTTTCAGGATCCTTTTGGCTCGCTCAACCCCCGTATGACCGTGGGCCAGTCCATAGAAGAGGGGTTGCGGATACTTGAGCTGCCGAGACCCAAACGAAAAGAGCGAATCCAGGAACTCCTTGAAATGGTAGGAATCTCAGGCGGGAGTGCGGATCGATACCCCCACGAATTCAGCGGGGGTCAGCGGCAGCGAATCGGTGTGGCCCGGGCCCTCAGTGTAGAACCTGACCTGATTATTTGCGACGAACCCATATCCGCACTGGATGTCTCGATCCAGGCCCAGATCATCAATCTCCTGGAAGACCTCCAGGAGCAGCTTCAACTGACCTATATCTTTATCTCCCACGACCTCAATGTGGTGGGGTACATCAGCGATCGGGTGGCCGTCATGTATCTTGGCCAGATCATGGAATACGCAAGCGCCGACGAGATCTTTGAAAACCCGGTTCACCCTTACACCCTGGCGCTCCTCTCAGCGGTCCCGGTTGCAGAACCCGGCAGGGAGGTTGAGGTGACGTCCCTGGGAGGCGATGTCCCCAGCCCCCTCGATCCCCCACCAGGGTGCAAATTCCAGGGCAGATGCCCCCTGGTGGAAGAAAAGTGCCGAAAACAGGAAGTCGATTTCCACGCCCTTTCCGAGGGCCATCTGGTCCGCTGCTGGAAGGTCACGGGGGGTTAGACCACAATTTTTCGTAGCCGTTCACGGGTTCAAAGGTTCAGGGTTCAAGGTTGCATTTTTGTCCCC
>CAZXCQ010000058.1:0-21361 GCA_964639275.1 uncultured Desulfobacteraceae bacterium
CTTGAGGTAGCCAGTACGCTCGGGCAGTCCGTAGAGACACTTGCGAAATACGGGATGATGTAACGATTTAGCTTTTCTTAAAACTGGCACTTGAGCAAGCGATCCAGCGAATCAATCCTCTTCAATGAGTTCGGTCAAGACCCCGTGAGTGCTCTTGGGACTCAGAAAACCCACCCTTTCACTCTCTCTAACCTTTCGTGATTTTTTGTCGATGAGCGCAATGCCCTTTATTTCCAACTCGCTGAGACACTTGTCAATATCCTTGACCGCAAAGGCAATATGATGGATGCCCTCGCCCCTCTTTTCCAAAAACCTCCCCGCAGCACTCTCGGCATCAACGGGTTGTATCAGTTCGATCTTGAATTCCCCTATGGGCAAGAAGGCGATCCTGGCCCTGGCCTGAGGAGATTCATAGACCAGGCTGGGCTCAATCCCATATACCCCTTGATAAAGGGTTAGTGCCTGATCAAGGTCTCGAACGACGATCCCTATATGATGAGGTTTCTCTAACATGTCTTACTCCTCGAGTCAAAAACAAGTTTGACGAACTCTCAAAAACTATTTTCTCGCAAAGACGCCCCAGTACGTATGGATTCAACCTTTTTCAAAATTGGAACTGAAACCGGGGAATGGGGCCTTGGAATCCCCGTTCCCCGGTTTCAAAAACCTAAAATGTTATATCAGGTTTACAGTGGAATCGTTCCATGTTTCTTTTTGGCTCTTACCTCTTCTTTTCCCCGCAGCCTCTCAAATGACGTGATCAAAAACGGCCGGATTTCTCTGGGTTCGATGATGACATCCACCCATCCCTTTTCTGCCGCCACATAAGGGGTTGCAAATTGCTCCCGATACAACCGAATCTTTTCCTCCCGCATCGCCTCTGGATTGTCGGCCTTCTGGATCTCATCCCTGAAAATGATATTCGCGGCCCCTTCAGGGCCCATAATTGCCACCTCTGCGGATGGCAACACCGCGGTCACATCTGTCCCGACGAGCTTGCTGACTGCCATGCCGGACATTGCCCCCCCGTAGATCTTTCTCGTCACAACAGAGATACGGGGGACTGTGGCCTCGCAATAGGCATACAGCATTTTTGCCCCGTGGCGAATGATCCCTTCGTATTCCTGCTGGGTGCCGGGGAGATACCCCGGACAATCAACAAAATTGACAATGGGAATCCCAAAGGCATCACAGAATCGTATGAAACGAGCGGCCTTGACCGAGGCATTTATATCCAGGCATCCCGCAAAGACGCGGGGCTGATTTGCAATGACACCCACCGTATGCCCGTTCAACCTGGCAAATCCGATGATGATATTCCTGGCAAATCCCTCCTGAATCTCAAAAAAGATCTGATCGTCCATCACCAGACCGATCAACCCCTTCATATCATATGCCTTCCGGGGGTTTTCGGGGATCAGAGATTCAAGCGCCTCCTCCATCCGGTCAACGGGGTCACTGGTCGGCTTGTAAGGGGGCAGTTCATGCCTGTTGGCGGGAAGATAGCTCAGAAGTGTCTTGACGAGCTCAAGACATTCCTCTTCTCCCCGGGAGGTAAAATGGGCAACCCCGCTCCGGCTATAGTGAACCTTTGCTCCCCCCAGCTCCTCGGGAGTCACCACTTCACCCGTGACCTCCTTTATCACCTGGGGTCCGGTAATATGCATCCGGCTGACTCCCTCCACCATAAATACAAAGTCACTCAGGGCCGGAGAGTATACCGCGCCACCGGCGCAGGGGCCAAGGATGATGGAAATCTGTGGGACGATCCCGGATGCCAGGGTATTTCTGAAGAAAATGGAACCGTAGTGTCCCAGGCCCTCCTGAATGCGGGCACCTCCGGAATCTATCAGTCCGATAATTGGACTCCCCGTCTGTATGGCCTTGTCCATCACACGGCAGATCTTATTGGCGTGCTTTTCCCCAAGAGATCCCCCCATCATGGTAAAATCCTGGGCGAATATATATACCCTTCGGCCGTTGACAAGACCGGAGCCCGTAACCACCCCGTCCCCGTAAAACCTCTTTACGCTCCTGGAAAAAGGGGTATCCTGTGGCGTGATAAACATGCCCCCTTCTGAAAAAGTGCCGGGATCAAGCAGCAGGTCTAGTCTCTCACGGGCGGTCAATTTGCCCCGCTGGTGCTGCTTCTCAATCCCCCCGGGGCCCCCACCCTGTCTGGCCTCTTCCCTTCTAGCCCTGAGCAGCTCTATCTTTTCCTTGTTTGTCGCCACGGCACACCTCGGCTTGTAGTATCAATTTAGTTTCTCAAAACCGGCACTTGGACAGGGGAATGGGGGTTCGGAATCCCCATTGCCCGGATTTCAAAAAGCTAAAGTGTTACCGGTTGTACTGTTTCTCGATGGAATTGAACAATATCGTTGATGGTGGAATGGGGCCTGAAGACCCCGGCGATTCCCATCTCCTTTAAGGGACCGACATCCTTCTTGGGGATGATTCCCCCCACCAGGAGCTGCTTGTCTTTGATCTCTCTCTGTCGCATCTTTTCAGTCAACTCCCGGCAGATGGAAAGATGACTTCCGGACAAGATGCTCAGCCCGATGACGTCAACGGCTTCTTGCACAGCGGTTTCCAGGATCGCGTCGACACTCTGTCTGATTCCGGTATAGATCACCTCCATCCCCGCATCACGGAGACCCCTGGCTACGATCTTTGCCCCTTTATCGTGGCCGTCCAGGCCGGGTTTTGCAATCAGAACCCTGATAGGCCTTGTCGACACCATAACACGTTCCTCCTTAAAAAATACTCATCTGTTTTGCCTCGCCGTATATCGCCTTCATCTCACCGACGATCTCTCCAACGGTGGCATCGGACTTGACCGCTTCAAGGATATACGGCATCAGGTTCTGTTTTGCGACCGCTGCCTTCCTGAGTGTCTCGAGGGCCCTTGCCAGCTTCTCCCGATCGCGTTGGGACTTGACTTTCCTTAGTTTTTCCAATTGCCGGGTACGCGTCATAGGATCCACTTCAAAGAATTCCAGTTCCCGGTCCTCCTCGTCGATCTGGAACCGATTGACCCCCACCTTGACCATCTCTCCTGAATCGAGCTTCTGCTGGACCTGGTAGGCCTGATCGGCCAGCTTGCCTTGAATGGTTCCATCATCCACACAACGGAGGATGCCGCCGAGTGAATCGATTTTCTCCATTTCTCTGGATATTTCCTTTTCATAGAAATCGGTCAGGCTCTCCACATAGTATGACCCTCCCAGGGGGTCAGCCACATCGGGTATGCCAATCTCATGGCCGATGATCTGCTGGATTCTGAGAGACGTTCGAATGGCCTCATCGGTTGGTATGGCGTAGGCCTCGTCAAAACAGGGAAGATTCATGGATTGCGACCCGGCAAGGGCGGCGGCAAGGGCGTAAAAGGAGATCCGTGCAATGTTGTTCAGGGGTTGTCGCTCTGTCATACCTCCGCCCATCCCGCCGGTGGAAAACTTGAGCCGCATCGATTTTTCGTTTGTGCTTTTGAACCGTGTTTGTATGATCCTGGCCCATAATCGCCTGGCTGCCCTCAGCTTTGCAATTTCTTGAAAAAAGTTGAACTGGACACCACCGCAGATCAGGTGGAAGGAGAGAAGCGGGGCAATATCATCAATATGATAGCCCCGGTTTAAGACCTCCTCCAGATAGGCAATCCCTGTCAGAAAGGGATAGGCCACTCCCTGGGCGGGCGTGGCACCGCATTCACAGATGTGGGTGCCGGAGACGCTCACGGTGTTGAACCTTGGAATATGCTCGATACAGTATTCAATGGTATCCCCGATCAATCGTATGGAAGGTTCGGGAGGAAAGATATAGGTCCCCCGGGCAATATATTCCTTGATGATATCGTTCTGGATTGTCCCTCTCAATTTGGCAGGATCGATCCCCTTTTTTTCGGCAGTGGCGATATACATGGCCAGGATAATGCTTGCCGTAGAATTGATCGTAAAGGAAGTGCTGATCTTATCCAGAGGGATCCCTTCAAACATCTCCTCCATATCCCTTAGGGTATCGATGGCCACTCCCAGTTTGCCCACATCATCTTTGGCGAGGTCGTCATCGGAATCGAGCCCCAGCTGGGTGGGCAGATCAAGGGCGAGGCTGAGCCCGGTTTGCCCCTGGTCGATCAGAAACTTGAAGCGACTGTTTGTATTTTCCGAGGTCGAGAACCCCGAATACTGTCGCATGGTCCAGAGCCTTCCGCGGTACATCGAGGGATAGATGCCTCGCGTATAGGGAGGGCTCCCCGGCGCCCCAAGAGAGGCATCGTAGTCAAACCCGGTTAGATCCTCCGGTGTATAAAAAAGTTTGACCTTGACCCCTGTATTGGTTTCCTTCCATTCGTTATCCATCTTCACAATGCCTTTCTGTAAGCGTTCATAGGTTCCGGGTTCAGCGTTCAGGGTTAGCCAAAAGCACAAGATTGAAGACCTGGAATCCTCGTAAAACATGCCGGCTTTGCCACATTCTTGCCACCACGCCGCCAATTTTCATGTTAGAACAAACAGATCCGGGCGCTTCCCAGGTGAGTACGCACCCAAAATGATATCTGGGGACAAAAATACACTCCCGCTTTCAGCGGGGAACCTCTGTCGAGGATCCCGCTCCGCGGGGAACCTTTAAACCCATGAACGGCTATACCTTTCTTATACCTTAAGTTTCTCTTCGCCCAAAACGAACCTAGACAATTCCCTGCAGTCCCAGTTCTTCGATTTCTTCGGACGAATAATGGAGGGTTTCTTTCAAAATCTCCTTGGTGTGTTCCCCCAACCGCGGGGGCCGTTTAAAGGATTCCTGATCGATTTCAGACATCTTGATTGGATTGCCAAGGATCTTTAGCGTCTTTCCATCTCCATAATCGACCTCGGGGACCATATTCCGGCTGAGTATCTGGGGGTCTGAGAGCGCCTTGTCAACGGTATTGATCGGCCCGATCGCGACTTTCCCTTCCAGTATCTCGAGCCATTCCTCGCCGGTCTTTGTGGAAAATGCCTTTTGTAGAATATCATACAACTCTTCCTTGTTTTTTAGCCGGCTCTCCCTGGAATTGAATCTCGCATCTTCACACAGGTCAGGATTCCCGATGCCTTTTGCCAGTTCGGCAAAGATCTTTTCTGTGTTGGCATCAATAACGATGTCAAAGGTCTTGGTCTTGAAGGCCCCAATGGGATGGATCGATATATGCCCGGACCCGACCGGCTTGGCTATTTCATTCCCGACAAAGTAATACTGCCCTCTATAGGCGAGGAGCGAGATCTGGCAATCGAGCAGGCTAATATCGATCTTTTGACCCCTCCCGGTCTGCTCCCGTTGATAAAGGGCCGAGAGTATCCCGTTTGAGGCAAACAAACCGCCTGCCAGATCACCCATGGGCGCCCCCATCCTCACGGGCATCCGGCCGGGTTCTCCAGTATAGCTCATAATGCCCCCCCCGGCCTGGATTATGAGGTCAAATGCAGGTCGGTCTTTGAAGGGGCCGCTTCCCCCATAACCAGAGATAGAGCAACTGATAATCCGGGGATTTACCTTTTTCAGCGTATCATAATCGACACCCAGCCGCTCCACAATCCCCGGTCTGAAGTTGTCGATCACCACATCCGACTTCTTTGCCAGGGCGTAAAAGATCCCCCTTCCCTTTGGACTCTTTAGGTCGAGAGCCACGCTCTTCTTGTTCCGGTTCATGGCAATAAAATACGCGCTTTCGCCCTCGAAATAATAAGGGGGCACTCCTCGCGCACCCTCGCCAACACCAGGCCTCTCGATCTTGATCACCTCGGCCCCCAAATCACCGAGAAGCAAGGTACAGTACGGTCCTGCCATAATGACCGAAAGGTCCAGTATTCTCACGTTTTCCAAAGGTAGACCCATTTGAATTCCCTTCTGACAGTAGTAGACTAGCCAAAGACCCTGATCCGGGTATTTGGCCGAAACCGTAACGCTTTAGCCCTTTGACAGGTAACTTCTCAAAAAGTTCGGCGCATTGGTTCTCAAACGGTCTAACCTGGATTCCGGCTTTCGCCGGAATGACATTTTAAATCTAACACTTCTTTCGAACCGTCATTCCGGCCCCGTATCACAAATACGGGATAAACTCCAGCCGCAATCCAGTAATATTTGCTCGGACTTATTGAGAAGATACTTTGACACCCGGGGAATGGGGGTTCCGAACCCCCATTCCCCGGCTTCCATAAAACTAAAGTGTTGCGAAAAAGCTAAATTGACACTCAAAACCGCTCCGCCACCTTAGGGATTCAGCCTGATTCCCATTTGAGCGAGGTTTTCGATCTCCTCTTCCAGATCCAGTTCCTTGAGGCAGGTTATGGTTGGAATCCCGTTCGGGTCCCATTTCCTCAAGGGGTAGTATTTGTCCAACAGCTCATCCAGACGAACCGTATTCCCCTTGGAGGGACCCTCCGGCAGCGGCTCATTCAGACTCCTCCACGGGAGACTGTCATCAGAGCGGCTAAACCCCTCTCTGATATTAAAGAGCCGCTCCAGAGAAAAGATCCTCCGGGTAATGAGGTCTGCCGCATAATGTTCACCCGTGACCGCCTCCAGAATCTCGAGACGCGAGGCATCGTCCAGACCGTATCGGGAAAAAGAGCAAATGACCAGGGAGTCCATCAGACAGTAGCTGTTCTGATTCTTGTATACCAGCCCCGGTTTCTCTTTGTTTGTCGTCAGGCCCAGACTTTTTTCGCCTCCCAGGGTGGGACCCGTTGAATGATTTGCACCGGTCGGGGCCGTGGCATAAATGAGCCCCATCCCCACCAGCGCTCTCGGATCATAGGCGGCAAAACCCTTGCCCTTCGAAGACATGGCAAACCTGACCGTATCCCGGCCAATCGCATCGGCAGCCCGTCTGGCGCCGCCGCTCAAAAGCGCCCCGATCCCCTTTTTTTGGCCAATCGCCTCTATTGTCTCAACCAATGCATTGTCATTGCCAAACCTGAGATCAATCCCGCCGGTGTCTGCCTTGGTGAGTATCCCTTTTTCAAAACATTCCATGGCAAAACCAATAACATTGCCTGTCTCAATCGTGTCCATCCCGTAAAGGTTACAGAGGCTGTTGGCCTTGGCAACAGCCTCGATATTGGTAATCCCACAATTGGTACCCAGCAATCCGATGGTCTCAAATTGCGGTCCCTGCAAAACAGTGCCCTTATAAGGCCCCGTCTTGACCAGAGACAGCTTTCCACACGGTAAGGGGCAGCTAAAGCAAGACTCATCATGCAAGACCAGTTTCTCTCGAAATATCTCAGAGTAGAGGTTCTCTGCACCCTCCAGTTTCTCACCCGAGAAATTCCTCACGGGGATAATCCCGAGTTTGTTGGTGGTCTCGACAGTCATGGTGGTGCCTTTCCAAATTCGCTCCGGAACCCCTGGATGCGACCTGATCGCGGCATATCTCTCCCGCAGAAGTCCCAGAAACGCCTCTTTGTCTGGCACCGTCACACCCTGTTGACCGTTGACTACAATGGCCTTTAACCGCTTGTTTCCGAATACAGCGCCAGTTCCCCCGCCACCGGCTGTTCTTCCCCAATCATTGAGCACAGAGGCGAACAGGACCTGTTGCTCACCCGCGGGACCGATGGTCAAGTTCTTTGAGCCCTCAAAATCCTTTCGCAGGCGTTCTTCGGTATCCCGGGTGGTCTTGCCCCAGAGGTGGGTTGCATCTCTGATTTCGGCAGAGCCGTTTTCAATCCGCAGATAAACCGGTTTTTCCGATTGCCCCTCTACCACGATGCCATCAAATCCGCCGTATTTCAGTCCCGCACTGAATTCGCCCCCTGAGAGGCTTCTTGTATAGGTCCCGGTCAAAGGAGATTTGGTCGCAACAACAAAGCGCGAGGAATACGGAACCGCTGTTCCATTTATGGGCCCGGTCAGTATGTAAATATTGTTTTCCGGTCCCAGGGGAGCCGCACCCGGTTTGAGATCATCATATATCATCCTGGATGCAAACCCTCGCCCCCCGATATACCCCAGGGCCATTTCACGCGTGACAACCTCAATCCGGGTCGTCTTCTCTGTCAGATTGGCCCTCAATATTTTCCCGCAATAGCCGTTCACGACTGCCATCACCCCCTAACCCTCTTCCAACCCAAGGGCATCACGCGGGCAAAAGGATACGCAGAGACTCTGGCCTCCGCAGAGATCGCATTTTTGCGCCTTTCCTTTTTCTTTATCAAAGAGGATCATGTCATGGGGACACTCTTCCACACAAAGCCCACAACCCACACACGCCTCATCCTTTACCAGCAGGCCTTTTGTCTCAGAATTCCTCACAATGGCTTCCTCAGGACATATCTCTGCACACGGAGCCGGATCGCACTGTTCACAGACATGCGGGACGTCTATCTGATCAGGCAATGTATCCGGCCCTATGGATCGATTGATTTCTATCCGGATCCTGGCTCTGGAAGGATTAAATTCACCCTCATGCCAGAAGCTACAGATGAGTTCACAGATCTTGCAGCCACTGCAAACACCCGCGTGTGCAACAAGCCTTGTCACTTTCTTGGTCCTCCCACTAATACACAGGATCCCGGGCACGCCGGCCCCGCTGCAAAGGCGCCCTATTTCACAACCTCATATGCTCTTCTCTCGCCGTGAGAATACCAATGAGCCCGTCTCTCCCTTTTCTTATATGACCTTGCAGGCATTGGATGAGTTCTTTCTCATTTCCCATTAAAAAGAGATTGAATATTTCGTAGTGCTCCTTGCTGGCCTCCTGGCCTCGACGGGGATAAAGCTCTTCCACCCTTCGCTTGTAGTTTAGCTTCTCAAATATGTTTTCAAGCGTGGCGCTCAGAAGCGAATTGTCTGCCAGTCCTGCCAGGTCCACATGAAATTTCTTGTCAAGCGGCAACCGGTTTCTATCGGGCTTTTCATGCGCACACTGATAATAGAGGTCCATTGTCTTGCGAATCTCGGTTCTAAAGGCCTTGGTGATTTTCATGCCCTCCCTGAGCACCTTTGTTATGGCGAATACTTCAAGGGCCTCTCTGACATCATAGAGGTTCTCCAATTCGGTGATACTCAGATCGCTGACAAAATATCCACGGTTTCTTATCTGGAAGATAAACCCTTCTTCCATCAGACGGTTCAGTGCCTCTCGGATTGGCGTCGTACTCACCCCAATCTCCCTGCTCAGGAATTCATGATCAAGGCGATGGCCAGGCTTGATTTTGTAAGTGAGGATGAATTCCTTGATCCGGGTGTAGGCTTCAAGCCTTTTATCTCTGGTCTTCTTTTCCATATACTGGTCTCTCGCCCCGAACCGTCGGTTTCACCTCATTCTTTTTGTCCGACCATCGGCCATCCGTCGATCGATTCACAGATCCCCCTCTGTTTGAGGCCATATTACGTTAGCCGGGATAATAAAATTTTATATTATATGTTGTCAAATAAAAAATAAAAATTGGGCTTGACATCCATGGGGGATCACATATAATCTTCCCCGTTCTTTCTTTTCTTTGCCCATCCAATCCCGGAGTACAGGAGAACCGTTTATGGAAGTTGAAAGTACGTTTGGGAAAATGCGTGCACCAACCTCTGTCATGGGTTTAAAGGCACTATTCGAGAAATATGGGATCTATATATTCTTGATTCTGCTTTTTATCTTCGCCTCTGTTGTGTCTCCGGCATTCCTCAGGCCGCAAAATCTCAAGGATATCCTCAACCAGGCCGCAGCCCTGGGGATCGTCAGCATCGGCCAGACCTTTGTCATCCTGACGGGCGGAGGGGGGCTCGACCTTTCGGTGTCCTCGGTCATGGCCACCGTAGCGGTCATTGTCGCCCACAACACGGGCGGACAGGATGCATTGCTCTTGCCGGTCGCATTCTTCTGTCTCCTATTTGGCCTTCTCGTTGGACTGTTTAACGGCCTCCTTATTACAAAGCGGCGTGTCCCTCCTTTTATGGCCACCCTGGGCATGATGATTATCATCCAGGGCTTTCGTTTTATTTATACAAAAGGGGCTCCCAAAGGAGATTTTCCTCCATTCTTGCGCTTTCTGGGAAATGGCAGTATTGGTCCGATTCCAACATCCGTCGTTTCCCTCGCTATCTTGACGATTATCGCTGCGATTATCTTAAGAAAGACCGTATTCGGAAGACAGGTTTACACCATTGGAGGAAATATCAATACGGCCCGTCTATCCGGATACCGTACCGATCTGATCATCACAGCGACCTATATGATTTCAGGCCTGACAGCGGCTATCGCGGGTCTCTATTTGGCGGGCTGGATCGGGATCGCGGATAACTGGGTCGGAAAAGGCTATGAGCTGGATTCAATTGCCGCCGTGGTCATGGGGGGAACCTCTTTCGAGGGAGGGAGGGGAGGAGTTCTGGGAACGATTGCTGGCGTCTTGATCATCATGATGCTCTTCAATCTGATTTTACTGCTCCATCTTCCTGTGCAGGTCCAGTATATCATCAAAGGTGCTGTGATTGTAATGGCAGCCTCGTTCTATGTCCGAAGATCGGTCCGTTAGGAATTCCAGGATGAAAGGGGGTGAGATGAGCAAAGGTCGGACAGACTGAAATGGTCTTTTAACCAAAACTTCTGACTAAGGAGGGTAGGATGAAAAAGTCACTATTTGTTCTGATTGCAACTGCATTTGTGGTGAGTGTGCTTGGTCCCCTGGCCGGCGCAGAGGAAAGGCAATGGTCTCGCTCCTGGCTGTGGGATCCTAACCCGGTTAAAATGATGGACACTTCGAAGTATAAGAAAAAACCACCCTATGTCATCGGTTTTAGCAACGCCTCCATTTCCAATTCCTGGCGGGTCTTCTTTGCTCGCGAGGTGGAGGCCGAGGCCGAAAAGCACAAGGATCTGATCAAAAAATTGTATGTCACGGATGCCCAGGACAAACCCGACAAACAGATCGGTGATACCGAGGACCTCGTGGCCAAGGGATGCGATGCAATCATCCTGAGTGCTGCCACAATGGCGGCCCTGGACCCCATTGCCACGAGACTGCACAAACAAGGTATCCCGATAGTCTGTGCCGACCGGAGGGTCACGAGCGATAATTTTGTCTCCTTTGTCACGGCCAGCAATTTCACCCAGGGGCGGATGATGATGGTCTGGCTCTGTGAAATGCTGAAGGGAAAAGGGAATATCGTGATGCTTCCGGGTATCGCGGGGGCAGGCCCGGCAGAAGAGAGAATTGTCGGGGCAAAGGAAGTGCTCTCTCAATACCCCGGCATCAAGGTCCTTGACCTGCAATACACCAGCTGGTCACCATCCGAAGGCAAGCGGATCATGGCGGCCTTGATCCAGTCTTATGGAAACAAAATCAATGGCGTCTGGGCTGACAGCGGTCTGCAGGGGAGTGGAGCGATTGAGGCATTGCACGAAGCGGGCATGAAGATCCCTATCACCGGGGAAGATCTCAATGCCTTTCTCCTGAGGGTGCAGAAGTATCAATTTCCGGGCATGAGCATCGGTTTTCCCGTAAAAATGGGGGCCGAGTCTGTGAGAACGGCCTTAAAGATCTTACAGGGAATCCCGGTGCCCTTTATTGTAAATGTCACCAGAAAGGTGCTTACCACTGTGGATACTGCGGATGTCAAATCCGACGTGCCGTGGAGCTCCATGGTCCATGCAGATTGGCCTTCTGACTGGTGGATCGACAACACCCTTCCAAAAAAATGGCTACCGAAGTAACACGTCAAGGGGAGGGCTCAGGTCCTCCCCCAACCCATATCAGGTGACAACGGGTACGAGATGGACGAAAACATTCTGGAAATGCAAGGGATCTCCAAGACCTTCCCGGGGGTACAGGCGCTCGAGAAGGTCAATTTTAGCTCCGTGGGCGGAGAAGTCCACGCGCTGGTTGGAGAAAACGGCGCCGGCAAGTCCACTTTGATGAAGATTCTGGCGGGCGTGTATCGACCGGATGAGGGGAGGACTTTTATCAGGGGCAAAGAAATCGCCCCTGCCTCTCCCAGGGAGGCACAGGAATATGGGATCAGCATTATCTATCAGGAGTTTAATCTGATCCCGGAACTTACCGTTAGCCAAAACGTTTTTTTGGGACGGGAACCGTCAAAAGGCAGGGTTTTTATCGACACTGCCAGCCTGTATCACAGGACAAGAGAACTCCTATCTGAATTGGGCGCCGACATCGACATTCACACCAAGGTCAAAAACCTGAGCGTGGCCAAACAGCAGATGGTCGAGGTGGCCAAAGCGCTGTCCCTCAACGCCGATATCATCATAATGGATGAACCCTCGGCCGTGGTTTCGGGAAAGGAACTGGAATCATTGTTTAAAATCATCCGATCTTTGAGGGATAGTGGTAAGGCAATCATCTATATCTCTCACCGGATCGACGAGATCTTTGAAATCGCAGATCGCACCACCATACTCAAAGACGGAAAGCTGGTCGGAACCGTCAATACCCGGGATGTGGACAAGCCATCAGTCATTCGAATGATGGTTGGCCGGAGTCTGGATGAAGCCTTTCCTGTCAAGAAACAGGGGGAAAAAAGGGAAATCCTCACGCTCAAAGATGTAAGCCGGGGGAGCGTTCTCAAGGGCGCCTCCCTCAAGGTTTACAGCGGGGAGATCCTGGGGATTGCCGGCTTGGTGGGTTCGGGGCGGACAGAGCTTGCCAGGGCAATCTTTGGGGCTGACCCTATCGATCGCGGGGAAATATTGTTTAATGGTGAGAGATTCAAGAGGGTCAACCCCAAAAAGACCATATCAAAAGGCATCGCGTTTGTGACGGAAGATAGAAAAAAAGAAGGTCTTGTTCACTGCCTGCCGGTAAAGAACAATCTGACCTTTCCAATATTAGACAAAATCAAAAAGTGGTTCTTTATCAAAGAGGAAGAAGAAAAGGCCATTAGTAACCACTGTGTCCAGCAATTCAATATCACAACCCCGAGTATCAATCAGGAGGTCCAGTATCTTAGCGGTGGGAACCAGCAGAAAGTGATCCTGGCCAAATGGACAAATGCCGACCCTACCCTGATTATCATGGACGAACCTACCCGAGGGATCGATGTGGGGGCAAAGACGGAGATCTACAATCTTATGAGGACCCTGGCAAAGCAGGGGACCGCAATCATCATGATTTCGTCGGAGCTCCCCGAGATTATTGGAATGAGTGACCGAATTGTGGTCATGCACGATGGCCGGATCGCAGGAAAATTTGCCCCCTCCGAGGCTACGGAGGAGCGCATCTTGATGCTGGCCACCGGCCAGGTCACGGAAATCCCGGTGGAGGAACAAGGCCGTGAATATTGACCGTTTTAAAGAGCAGTGGACGACAATTGTCGTCTATCTTGTTTTGGCTGCATTAATCATCTTTACGAGTCTGGCATCTGACGTATTTCTCACACCCCGTAATCTCGATAATATCTTACGCCAGGCCGTGGGGCTCGGCCTTGTGAGCATCGGGCAGACCTTTGCGATACTGACGGCCGGGATTGATCTGTCGATCGGCTCGGTGGTCAGCTTGACTTCCTGTCTGACCACAGGGATGGTCTTCGGAAAGGCCGACCTCCTCATCCCTGTAATCGGCCTGGTGATCGGGTTGGCCCTGCTGATCGGTTTTTTCAACGGGTTTATCATTACCAGGACAGGTGTACACCCCCTTATCGTGACTCTGGGGATGATGTCTATTGTCCAGGGGGCCGTATTGGTTTATACAAAGGCACCTTACGGAAAAATCCCGTCTTCCTTTGATTTTCTTGCCTGGGGAAAACTGGGGCCTATTCCTGTTCCCGTTTTTCTCCTGGGCGCAGTCGCTGCGGTTGCGATAATCGTACTGCGGCAAACGACCTTTGGCCGGTATGTATACGCGACTGGAGGAAATGAAGAGGTCGCGAGGCTCTCGGGAATCAAGACCAGCCGGGTCAAGATCTATACTTACATGATATGCAGTTTCACCGCCGCACTGACCGGCCTGTTTCTCGCCAGCCGAATGGGGATGGGGGATCCTCGGGCGGGTCAACCCTATATGCTGGACTCCATCGTCCCGGTTCTGATTGGTGGTACCAGCCTGACAGGAGGAAAGGGTGGCGTCGTCGGCACACTTCCCGGGATCTTCATCCTCATTGTTCTCAGCAACACCCTCAATCTCCTTGATGTATCCTCTTACTGGCAGTGGATTGTAGAGGGTGGAATCATCATTATCGCCGTTGCGTTTTACTGGCGGGGAAACACATAAGAACAACCACAGATATTAATAAGTTGTATCAACTTAGCTCTTCTCAAAATTGGAACCTGGACAGGGCAACGGGAATTCAAAAAGCTAAACTGTTACGATTGTGAGAGATAATCTCTGATAGGGCTCGCTCAAAAATGACTCAGCAGAATTTGGGAAAATGTTAAGTTATTCTTGAGCGAGCCCATAGATTACATCTATAAGAATCCCATGAGGGAGGGCGCGAGTCATGCAGTTCAAAAAAATGTTTGAACCCGGTCTGGTTAATAAGATGTCTGTCAAAAACCGTCTTGTTTTGCCACCGATCACAACAAACTTTGCCACCGAAAACGGGGCGGTAAGCGATCAGATGATCGCCTACTACGTAGAAAGGGCCAAAGGGGGAGTTGGAACAATTATCGTCGAAAACGCCCAAATCGACTACCCGGTCGGTAAAAACGTGACGTTACAGTCCAGGATCGACGATGACAAGTTTATCGGGGGTTTTTTCGAGCTGACCGAAGCGATTAAGGTTCACGGAACGCGCGCCATTTTGCAGATCCAGCACTCGGGAAGGGAAACCACGTGGGCAATCACGGAGGGAAACCAGCCCGTTGCCCCTTCACCGGTCCCTTGCGGCTTCTTAAAGGTGCAGCCAAGGGAGTTGACGATCCTCGAAATCGAGATACTCATAGAAAAATTCGCCGAAGCAGCGGATCGGGCCAAACGCGCAGGTTTTGACGGGGTTGAAGTCCATGGGGCCCACGGGTATCTCATTGCACAGTTTATGGATGCCTATACCAACCGCCGTGTTGACGAATACGGCGGGACCTTTGAAAAAAGGATGCGATTTCCCCTGGCGATTGTTCGGCGCATAAGAGAAAAGGTCGGAAGGGACTACCCTGTCTATTTTCGATTTTGCGCTGATGAGTTTGCAGAAGGGGCGAGAAAGATTGACGAATCGATTCGGATCGCCCAGTTTATGGAGCAAGAGGCCGGGGTGGATTATCTGGATGTCTCGGTAGGCATCTATGAATCACGATGGGCCATAACCCCTCCCATGGCCTTTGCCCAGGGATGCATGTATGATCTGGCAGCAAAAATTAAGGACTCGGTCAAGATCCCGGTACAGGCAGTCGGAAAAATCCGAACACCCGAGATGGCCGAGGAGGTTCTCGAACAGGGCAAGGCCGATTTTGTTGCAATCGGTCGGACCCTCGTTGCCGACCCTTACTGGCCGAAAAAGGTCAAGGAAGGGAAGATAAAAGAGATCAGAAGGTGTATCTCGGATCTGGAAGGATGCCTCGGTCATCATGTCTTCCCTGGCCTTCGGATGCGATGCACGGTAAATCCGGATGTCGGTCGCGAAAGAAGTTTTGCCAGGATAGAACCCGCCCCCCAGGGCAAACGGGTCATGATCGTGGGTGGCGGACCGGCAGGAATGGAGGCAGCGCGGGTCGCCAAACTGAGAGGACACTTTGTAACCCTTTATGAAAAGGAAAAGGAATTGGGTGGTCTCCTCGATGTCGCAGCCGCGGCGCCCTATAAGGACGAAAACCTGTGGATCAAGGAATACTATGTTGAACAGATGCGCATCCTCGATATACAGATCCATCTCGGGAAGGCCGTCACAGCGGAGACAATCCGTGAAGAGAAGCCCGACGCGGTCATTCTGGCAAACGGGGCAAGCTGGTCTCTCCCGGACCTCCCCGGTAGCGAGAATAACCGGATCGCCACCTCACAGGATGTCTTGCAAAAAAGGGTGGAGATCCCTGAAGAGGTCATCGTTGTCCGTGGAGCCAGCGAGGGATGCGAGGTTGCCGAGTTCCTGCTGGAGATGGGAAAGACTGTGAGTATTGTTGAAAAACGAGGGGAGCTGGCCTACGATCTTGAGGTCATGAGTGGAGAGCTGCTGATCAAACGCATCCAGAACAGGATGGAAGATTGGTTGACGCCCCTGCTAAAAAAGCCCTTGGATCCGAAAAGACCTGCTGTTCAAGTTCTGTTAAATACGGTGATCGACTCGATCACGTCCGAGGGGGCGATAGTGGTCAACAACAAGATGGAAAAGCGCCTTGTCAACGGCAAACTGATCATCTTTACAATGGCGCGGGAACCAAATGAGGGACTCTTCAGAGAGGCGGAAAAGATTGTGCCCGAGGTTTATGCCATCGGCGACTGTGTCAAACCGGGAACGATCGGCGACGCTCTTTATCAGGGCGCTTATGTGGCAAGAGCAATTTAGAATTCCATATGCTGTAGCAAGACATAAAGATCAAAGAGGAGGTATATAACAAAATGAATCAGGTCCTTGTGGTTGACCCCTTGAAGTGCTCAGGGTGCCGAACCTGTGAATCGGCCTGCTCTCTCATACATTTCGGAGAATCCGGGCCGAGCAAGTCCGTCATCCGGGTGATAGCCTTTAAACACGATGCCTTCTATTACCCCCACGTCTGCCATCAGTGCAAGACACTTTATTGCGGAGAGGCCTGCCCGGTGGATGCCCTGGAAAGGAATCCTGAGACCGGGGTTGTGGAACTGGATAAAGAAGAATGCATCGGATGCAAACTCTGTCTGGAGGCGTGCCCCTTTGGCGCCATAACAATGACGGATGATGGTCTGGCTGCAAAGTGTGATCTCTGCGGGGGAGATCCGGAATGTGTCAAATTCTGTGACTACCATGCCATACGCCTGGGGGACGCAGACGAAATCAGCCAAATCAAGCGATTATCCGAGGCCGAAGGTGTACGAAAGGCCATTGGGAATCAACCGAGAAAACTATTTGATATGCAAAAGCTATCCAGTTACGGGCTGGAATAGCGTCCTGCGTAAAAGGGGACAGATACCAGGGGAGGTAATGATGATGCCAGGTGGTTATGTCGGGAGATTACTGAGGGTAGACTTATCCAAAGGGAAAATCACGGAGGAACCCCTCCCTGATGAAAGTATCCTGAGAAAGTTCATCGGCGGGACAGGGCTCGGGGCAAGGCTGCTATACGAAGAAGTGGACAAAAAAACCAAACCCCTGGATCCGGAGAACCGGCTGATCTTTATGACCGGCCCTCTGACAGGAACCACGGTGCCATCTTCGAGTAATGCCACGCTCGTTACCCTCAACGCCGAATCGGAGCAGATGATCGGCACGGCCCATTCTCACGGGTTCTGGGGGGCATTATTGAAGTTCGCCGGATATGACGGGGTCATTATCCAGGGAAAGGCCAGGCGGCCCGTATACCTCTCAATCAGTAATGGGGGTGCGGAAATTCGGGATGCTGCAGAGTTCTGGGGAAAGGATACCCATGAGACAGAAGACCTCGTGAAAGAGGATCTCGAAAATCCAGATGCGAGTGTGGGAGCAATAGGACCCGCCGGTGAGAATCAGGTCTTTGGGGCATTCATCGAGAATGATTATCATCATTCCTGGGCAAAGGGGGGGGGCGGAAGGATCATGGGGTCAAAAAACCTCAAGGCGGTGGCGGTTTACGGCACAGGGACAATTCCCATCGCTGATCCAAGGACCTTTCTCGATGCGAGTCGAAAGTGGAGAGCCAAGATATTTGATTCACCCAGCATCGGGAACTCGATGGCCAGGGCGGGAATCCTTTTTGGTTACAAATACATCGAGTCTCAAAATATCCTGGCCAATCGAAATTTCAGTCAATCCACCTTTCCCGAGTATGCAGAGAATATCGATCGCGTAAAGAGCGAATTCAAGGTGGAGCCCACTTCCTGTTGGGCGTGTCCCATTTCCTGCAGCTACCGTGCCCTGGTCACCACCGGTCCAAAAAAGGGATTCCTGGCGACGCTTTCCGGGGGCGGAGAAAATACCGAGGCCGCCGCTGCGAATGTGGGTATAACAGAGCCCGGTTGGATTGTTTATATGACCGACCTCTATGACAGGTTGGGGATGGATTCCGGCGCAATGGGCCTGTCTCTCGGTCTTGCCTTTGAGCTCTACGAAAGAGGCATTATCACAAAAAAAGATACAGACGGGCTGGAATTGACGTGGGGGAATGCAGAGGCGGCTGAAGCCCTGCTCAGAAAAGCGGTCAATCGTGAAGGATTCGGGGCCGTCTTGGCCGATGGCCCCAAAAAGGCCGCGCAGAAGATCGGCAGAGGCGCCGAGGAATATGCCATACATCTCAAAGGAGGCGGACTCAATTATCACGACTGGCGGGCCGCTTGGAGCGTCATGCTCGGACAAATCCTGGCGGGCGCCGGCGGGCGATGGGAAGGGTATGGCGTGGACGTGTGGGCGGTTGAACCGGATATCGGGTTTACCAAATATCACGAGCCCCACACGGTTAACGGGAAGGCCGAAGCCGTCAAGAAAACGCAGTGCAAAAAGCTCTGGGAAGACTCCATCGGGATCTGCTGGATCGCGGCATGGGGCTGTCCGGGTGCGCTGGGCTGGGCGGCCGAGACTGTCGGCGCAGCCACTGGATGGAAGGATTTCACAACCGACGAGGCCTTAACAATGGGAGAGCGTGTGGTCAATTTGCAGAGGACCTTTAACCTGCGCCAGGGTTTTGAGCCCAGAAGGGACTTAGAAGATATCGGCCGCCGGCTGCTGGAAGCACCCCCCGACGGTGTTGCAAAGGGTAAGCCTCTTGGGCCACATCTCGAGACCATGATCAGAGACTATTACAGCCTCATGGGATGGAGTGAGAAGACAGGAAAGCCCCTGTCAAAAACAATGGAGAAAATAGGGTTGGCCGATTTTGCCAAAGACATCCGGTGATCCGGTTTTCTGAAGAGGGGAATCATAAATGTCTGAGCAATTTAGATTTCTATTTGAGCCGGGCCAGATTGCTAACATGATATTGAAAAACCGCGTGGCCATGCCGCCGATGGAGCGATGCTATGCAAACGAAGATGGCTCTGTTACGCAAAGGTATATCGATTATCTGGTGGAAAGGGCCAAGGGCGGCGTCTCGCTGATCTTTGTTGAGTCAACTTACGTGGACCCGGCAGGCCGGGGAAGACGTTTCCAGCTCGGGATCTACCACGACAGACTTCTCCCCGGTCTGAGGCGTATGGCCGAGGCGGTCCACGCCCATGGCGCAAAGATTGCGATCGAGATCCACCATGCAGGTCGGGAGACCACGGCCACAGTGACCGGACAACAACCTGTGGCGCCCTCCCCTGTCCCCTGTTTGCCATCGGGCGGGGACATCCCACGAGAACTCACCTCAGGGGAAATATCCGAACTGCTCACGAAATATGGGGAAGCGGCGAGACGGGTGAAACAAGCCGGGTTCGATATGGTTGAAATCCATGGGGCCCATGGTTATTTGGTTAACCAGTTCCTTTCCCCGTGGAGCAACAAGAGAACGGATCACTATGGTGGCAGCCTGGAGAACCGGATGCGATTTCCACTGGAGGTCCTCAAGAGGGTTCGCGATGCCGTCGGGCCTGACTTTCCGATCGACTATCGCATGAGTGCAGACGAGTTTATCGATGGGGGTTTAACTCTTGACGAGACGCTTTATTTCGCCGAGCAACTGGAAAAGGGTGGCGTTGACGCCATTCACGTTTCGGCCGGCATATATGAATCTGCTGAAATGATCACACAGCCCATGGACATACCGCCGGGATGTCTGGAACACCTTTCTTCAGAAATGAAAAAGACGGTCTCGGTTCCAATCATCGCCGTGGGCAGGATTAATGACCCTATTTTGGCTGAAAAGATTCTTGAGCGGGGGAATGCGGATTTTATCTCAATGGGAAGGGCGCTCCACATTGACCCACAGTGTCTTGTCAAGGCCCAACAGGGCAGGTTTGAAGAGATCCGCCGATGTTTTGCGTGCAATCAGGGATGCCTCGATGAGATGTTGGCCAATAGACCATCGACATGTACGCTTAATCCGGAAGCAGGTCGTGAAAGGGAGATGAGGCTGAGACCTTCAAAAACAAGCAAACGGGTGCTGGTCGTCGGTGGTGGGCCAGCCGGCATGGAAGCGGCTCGCGTCTGCGCCCTAAGGGGGCATCGCGTTTCCCTCCATGAAAGGAACAGCGAACTGGGGGGACAAATCCTGATCGCCTCAAAACCTCCCCGCCGGAGTGAGTTCCAGGAGGTCGCCAGATATCTCTCCTATCAGATCAACAAATTAGGGGTGGACATTCACCTGAACAGTCATGTGGATTTACAAATGGTTCTTGCATTGAAACCGGAAGTGGTGATCGTTGCTACGGGTGCTCAACCCATCATTCCCCGGCTCCCAGGGATAGAACACCCCATGGTCTGCACCGCCTGGGACGTCCTCCTGGGCAAGACATACCCAGCGGGAAAGACCGTGGTCTTGGGTGGCGGGCAGACGGGGTGTGAGGTGGCGGAATTTCTTGCCTCAAGGGGGGTTGAGATTACCCTGGTTGTCCCTGATGCCGTGCTCGCTGAGGACCTTCAAGGTACTTCACGAGGTACCATTCTTTTCAGGGAACTGGAAGAGAGAGGTGTCGATACGCTAATCAAGACCAATATTGAAAGCATTTTGGATGGAGAGGTGATCATCCAAAATGGGGGCAGAACGGAAAGGCTGACGGGGGTGGACGCCATTGTCATCGCACAGGGGCGCAGGTCAGAAAACGCCCTGTTTGAGCAACTCCTGGCCGATTCAGAGGGTTTAGTTGTTTATTCCATCGGGGATTGTGTCACGCCCAGAAAATCGATCGATGCCATTGCCGAGGCCTCACATCTCGGCCGATGGATCTGATATGAAATTAGGAGGTAAGATGATGATTTCGGGAGTTCACCACGCCTGTGTAACTGTATCCAACATGGAAAAATCGTTAAAGTTCTATCGCGACTTACTCGGCATGAAAGAAGAGATGAATCTCAGATTCGATGCCGATCCGGTGATGATGGACCTCATCGGAACAGAACCAAAGCAACACCTGGTCATGCTCTCGGCCGGAAATGTCTTTGTTGAGTTGATCCAGTATGTTGAGCCCAAAGGAACACCCGATCCGCGAAGAACCTGTGATTTTGGCACCTCCCACATCTGTTTTCAAGTCGAGGATATCCAGGAGGCGTATCAGAAAATGGTGGCCAGAGGAATAAACACCTTTCACAAGGCACCTGATTTTATCGATGCCTCGGGTGGACCGCTTGCGGGGTACGGTTATGTATACTTTCGTGGACCTGACAATGAAATTGTCGAGTTTATGCAGGTACCGTCCTGACCTTT
>CAZXCQ010000058.1:21461-25355 GCA_964639275.1 uncultured Desulfobacteraceae bacterium
TTCCTAGAATTTGTCCTGACCTGATGTCCCCATCCAAGATATACATCTGGATCATTGCTGAGCAGCGAGACGGTGAAATCACCCGGGACTCCCTTTATCTGTTGGGTGAAGCCAGACGGGTTTTTGATACCATGAAACAAGAGGGGATTGTTTCTGTCCTCGCTTTTGGGATACCACCGAACCTCCTGACGGAAGTATTTGCTTCCTATGGGGTGGAGACACTCTTTTATTCTGAAAAAATCTCCAGTTATGAACCCGATCTCTATGTTTCTGCCATTTGTGACCTTGTCACTCAATACAACCCTCACTATATCCTTCTGGCCGCCACCTCCTTTGGTAATGATCTCGGGGCTAGGTTGGCCGCAAAACTCGACGCCGGTTTTGTGTCTGGATGCGTCGATCTGAGGGGTGATCGGTCAGGAAGGCTTTTTTCGGTGAAACCGGTTTTCGGAGGAATCCTTTACGCTTCGCTGCTTCTCGAATCAAACTTCCCGAAGATTTTTACGATTACCAGAGAAATATTGGAACCCTGCGACGCAGCTGCGAATGGACCATCGAACTTTATCGAGGTTCCATTTGTTAGACCTAAAACAAGACAAATCCACTCAGAAGGGATTATAAAAGGTGATCCCAGGACAATCGATCTCAGTGATGCGGACGTGATCGTGGTGGCAGGAAAAGGGACCTTAGGGGGACAGGGGTTTCAACTGACCGCTCAACTCGCTGACCTTGTCGGCGGGTCGCTTGCCTGCACGAGACCGCTGGTGGATAGGGGGATGCTTTCTTACCAAAGACAGATCGGCCAGACAGGCAAGACGGTATCTCCAAAACTGCTAATCACCTGTGGTGTCTCGGGTGCGTTCGAGTTTACGGTCGGTATAAAGAGATCTGGCCTGCTAATCGCCATTGACACGGACCCCAAGGCCAGGATCTTCCAGATTGCTGATCTGGGCGTAGTTGGAGATGTTCGAGAGGTTCTTCCTGTCTTGATTTCACAGCTCAAGAATCAGGGGTGACACTGTGGAGGGAGTTCAGGCCTTGGACTTGAAAACTCGCCGGGGAGAAGAGGGGTTGAGGGGGGTGCCTGTTGCTGACCGCCTTTGATCTGTTATTGGTATCCATTGCCCTTTTGGTCATGGGGGTCGGTATCTTAAAACGCCGATCCATGTGGCGTTTGGGGAAAGATGAAGACCGCCCAGGGGATTGGTCCGGACTCATCCGATACCTGATTGGGCATAGGAGGATCTTTGAAGATATTCGTGCGGGGGTTGCACACCTCGTTTTATTCTGGGGTTTTATTGTTTCGCTATTCATTGTCATTTTGGCTCAGTTCGGTTTGACCCTGCCCCCTTTTCCTGCCCGGTGTTTGTCTTTGCTCGGCGACATATTGGGAATCGCCATGCTGGGAGGGACCCTGTTTTTTCTGACAAAGAGGACAAAACCCAACAACCGGGAGAGCCGGACAAGGACAATATTGCCCCTTGTTCTCCTAATGGTAATCCTGCTGAGCGGTTTTTTGGCCGAAGCTTTTCGTCTGCGCATTCTCCAAAAAGGGTTTCCCTGGTTCTCACCTGTTGGATGGATGTTTTCACTGGGTTTACCGGCCTCCCCGGTTTTTTTGCAGCTCTCAATACGCCTTCACTTTTTTTCAGTGCTGTTTTTTGTGGGTGCCCTGCCCTACACTTCTATGCGCCACCTGGCCGCCGCGCCTCTCAATGTGTACTATCGCAGAGAGGCCTCCCGCAAAAGACAAGGCAAATGGCCGTGGGATGAGTGGCCTCTTGGGGCGGAGGGAATAAGGGATTTTTCCTGGAAACAGCTATTGGATGCGGAGGCATGCGTCTCTTGTGGTCGATGTGAAAAGAACTGCCCTGCCACCATCTCAGGTGAATCACTCTCTCCCCAGAAAGTGGTTCAAGATATCCTTGAACAAATGAAACAGACAAATCGACATCGCAGAGTTCCGGCACAATCCCCTGTTCCTCTTCTGGAAAACCGTGTAACCGGAGAGGAGGTATGGTCATGCACCACCTGTATGGCCTGTGTGGAATGTTGCCCTGTGTATGTTCAGCATGTGGATAAGATCATTGAAATGAGACGGAACCGGGTTCAACGACAGAGTCGATTCCCAAGGGAATTGTACCGGCTCTTTCAAAACCTTGAGGTCTATGGAGACACCTTTGGCAAGGGAGTCGCAAAGAGAAAATGGCTATCCTCGGATCTGGGTATCAAAACCGCCGGCCAAACCGAAGACGTTGACTGGTTGCTGTGGGTGGGCTGCCAGGCCTCTTTTCATGATCGAGCAAGAGATGCCCTGTCGGCTTTGGTACGCATCCTGAAGACCGCCGGCATTGAACTCTCCATCCTGGGGGCCGATGAACTCTGCTGTGGCGACGTGGCCAGAAAGACCGGTAATGAATACGTATTTCGTGAACTTGCACGAAAAAACATCAACCGCCTCAAAAGGTACAACATCAAGAAGATCGTCACGCTTTGCCCACACTGTTTTGACACACTCAAAAACGACTATCCAGAACTGGGGGGCCATTTTGATGTAAGGCATTATATCCATCTTTTGGGAAAAGAACTGGATCCCGGAGAATTCGGCAAAAATTTTCCTTCTCAGCTCAGGATAGCATTTCATGATCCGTGCTATCTCTCACGGACCAATTCCATGACCGGATTGCCAAGAGAGTTTCTGGGGGCACTTCCACGATTTGAAATCGTAGAGATGGAACAAAGCCGGTCAAAGACCTTCTGCTGTGGCGCCGGTGGAGGAAGGATTTGGATGCCGGAACATAAAAGCCCGCGAATCAATGAGATCCGGGCTGAACAGGCCCGGGCGGTGGGTGCAGACGTCTTGATCACTGCATGCCCTTATTGTCTGGTTATGCTGGAAGATGGGGCCAGGTCGTTGGATACTCAAAACAGATTGATCGTAAAGGACTTGAGCGAAGTATTGGGAAGCTAGAATGGGCGAGCCTGGGGTTGCAAATACTTAGGGGAATCATGAAAATCATTGTGTGTGTAAAGCCAGTTTCGCTCATCATTGCCACAACGGGCGATAATCCCGACACCCAGTTTGTCAGTGAGGAAGACCGCGTTCAGCTGATTAATCCCTACGATCTTGTCGGTATGGAAGAGGCCCTCAGAATCAAGGAGGAAATCGGGGCAGAGGTTATTTTGCTGACGCTTGGTCCGGTCGACCAGGAAGCGCAATGGAAACGGTGTTGGGCAATGGGAGCGGACCGGATCTTTCAGATTGAAGCCGACGGGTGCGACTGCATGGATCACCGGAGCAAGGCCATGCTCCTGGCATCAGCCATCCGAGAACTGAGGGCCGACCTGGTGATCTGTGGCAAGAAATCTGTTGACACCGAGGGTCAACAGCTTGGGGCCTGGCTGGCGCAACGATTAGGGATGCCATATATCTCCTGTGCGATTTATTTAAAAGTGGGAGAGAAACAGGACAGACTGATCATCCACAGGGCCCTGGAGAGAGGTGATCGCGAAATTATTCATTGCGGTCTCCCGGCTGTAATGACTGTTGAGATGGGGCTAAATGAACCAAGGTATCCGACGCTTCCAAACACCCTTTGGACTTTGAAGCAGAAAGTCCCGCGGATACATGCCGAGAAGCTGGATTTTCCCCAGGGCCATGGGGACAGCGGTCGGAAACTGGAGTCGTTGATTGGACTTTCCATGCCGCGCCCAAGGCCACGGAAAGTCCTGGCCCCTGACAGGAAAGTATCAGCGCTGGACCGAATGAAGCAGGTGATGTCCGGAGGATTTCAAAGAAAAGAAGGAAAAATTTGCAGGGGGTCTCCGCAAAGGCTCGGGCAAAGGATCGTCGATGTGTTAAAGGAAAATGGTTTTATCAAATAATTGTAACAC
>CAZXCQ010000059.1:0-25160 GCA_964639275.1 uncultured Desulfobacteraceae bacterium
TGGATTCCGGTTTCTCAAGATGCGCGACCGTACTTATGAAACCATGTACTTAGACCGGGCAATGGGGGTTCGGAACCCCCATTGCCCGGGTTTCAAACGGCTAAAGTGTTACCCATTTGTTATGACAGAATTTACGAGACGCGATACTAGATCCCATTAAACCCCATCTTCAATGCACTCAGATTGAGTTCGACCTTGGAACTGGGAAAACTGACCTTTATCTCCTCTTCAACATCTCCAAGGTCAAGCGGGATCCTCTTTGTACCCAGCAGTGCCCCCAGCATGATAATGTTTGCCACAATAGGGGCACCCAACTCCATGGCCATATCCGTTGCCTTGAGAAACCAGGACGACTGCGAAAGCCTTTCAATGGCCGCCTTGAGTTCTTCAAGATCCGGGTAGGCCAATCTTTTTGCGAGGACGCCCACGGGGTAAATCGGTTGGAAATTGGTGATGGTTTCAACACCGGGGTTCCCGAAGGTGCTTATTGTCCTGAGCGTCTCCAGGGGTTCCAGACTCAGGATGATATGACCGTGGCCATCGGGTACCAGGGGTCCGAAATATCTTGTCTCAGATATCCGCAGGCTGCTGAATACAGCCCCACCCCGTTGGGCCGCGCCAAAGGTCTCGCCGATGGTGACAAAATACCCCCTGTCTGATAAGGCCCGGCCAATCAACCTGGAAATCAATATATTGCCCTGTCCACCAACCCCACAAATAATGAGGTTAAGGGGATCACGTGGAGATTTCATTTGCCGCCTCCTGTCGCTCAATGGCGTGAAAAGGACAGATGTCTACACAAACGCCACACCCTGAACACATATCCTCTTTGACTCTCGCATTGCCGGTCTCTGGGTCCTGGAACAAGGCCGGGCACCTGAATTCGCTGGAACAGATCCCGCATTCCTCTCCTTTGCATGCGCCCGCTTCCACCCGGATGGCGTAAGGCATGCCCTTTTCCTTTTTCATTCGAACAATTTCACAGGCCCTTCGGAGTATCAGGACGCGAACCCCCTCCTCACGCCTTAGCAGGGTGCGGATGGTCTTGACGGTCCCCCGGATATCAAAGGGATCGCTGACCATGACCTCACAGCCCAGAGAACGACAAAGGCCCTCCATATCCACGGTGGTGGTGGGGTCTCCAACGGCATTAAACCCTGTGCCGGGATGTGACTGAAACCCGGTCATGGCGGTGGCGGAATTATCCAGGAGGATCTGAATCATGTTGGACCTATTGTAGACGGCATTGATCAGGGCCGGGATCGATGCGTGAAAGAATGTGGAATCACCACAAATGGCGATCACCGGTTGCTCATAGCCAAATCGTTCAAGTTGACCAAAGCCCGCTGCCAGTCCGGTGCTCGACCCCATGGCATGGAGCAGATTCATCTGTCCTTTTCCTTCCGGGAAGACGTCGAGGGTGGAACACCCGATATCACCGGTGACATAGACGTCTCTCTTTTCCGCCTTAACCGCCCTTTCGAGTGCCCAGAAGCTTGCCCTGTGGGGACACCCCGGGCACCATGTCAGCCCCCGGCTGATCAGAAGCCGCTCCGATGCCTCTGAAACCTCCTTCTGGTACCCCGCCTCCCTGGGCTCATAAGTGACGTCAAAGATCTTTCCCAATGCCGCTATGACCTTGTCAGGGGTTATCTCGCCATAACCCGGTATATGCCCGGAGCCCTTTCCATAGACCATCTTATCCCCAAAGTGGAAATCGGCGATCGCCTCTTTGATATGGATCTCCAGAAAGGGATCGACCTCCTCTACCACAAGAATCTTTTCCGTCTTTTTCAGGCAGTCTTTGACCAGCTTTCTGGGAAACGGCCAGAGGGTGCCCAGCTTCAATAGGCCGACCCTCTCCCTCAGGCCCAGAATGTCAAGGGCTTCAGCCGAGCAAGAAGTCCCGCTACCCGCGCATATGATAAGGAGGTCCGCTTTATCCGGACCTTGATATTCGTTAAATTCGGATTGCTCAAATCGCTCCCGTATCTTCTCCAGGGCTTCGAGAACCGCCGCGTGTTTGGGCCAGGCCAGGTAGGGAGAGATCGTCTTGGAGCTATCCGACCGGGCCTTCTTGGAAACTCGCTGCAACTCACTCATCTCTACGGAACTGCTGGCGTGGCCGAGGCGGGTGTAACCCCTCATAAGTACAAAGCATCTGAATTCCTCGGAGAGCGCAAAGGCCCATTTGATCATGTCTTTGGCTTCCTGCACGGTACCCGGTTCCAGCAGGGGCACAGAGGCAAACTTCCCCAGCCACCGGGAATCTGTTTCATCGCCGCTTGAATGGGCATTTGGATCATCACATACCACGGTGATCATACCCCCCCCGTGGTCACCAATCCCCGTATAACTGAGATGGGTCAGGAAATCCAATGCCACACTCAGACCGGCGTTTTTCATGGCAGCGAGACTTCGCAACCCGGCAAAGGCGGCGGCCGCAGCCCCCTCCACCGCCGCCTTTTCGTTTGTTGACCACTCCACGTGAAGGTTTAGGGACTTGGCAGCGCCGGCCAATGTCGTAATAATTTCAGAAGAGGGGGTTCCCGGGTATCCAGCCGCAAACTGAACCCCCGCCTCCAGCGCCCCTCTTGCTATCGCCTCGTTTCCCATCAAAAGATGCCTGGTACCTGGAAGATACTGATCAATGCCCGCCATTGCCTTGCTCCTTCTCGATTTCGCCCCTGTGCTCATCCGGGTTTGACCTCTGTGTTTGACATGAACTCAAGGACCTTCAGCACTGCGGAGTGATCCCAGTCAAGCCCACCCCGGGCATCAAGTGAGTTCCAGAGGTGAGAGATCAGGGCGGTTCCGGGCAGATACATCCCCAGCTCTTTGGCCATGGACATGGCGATCTCCGTGTCTTTTTTGTGTAATCTCGCCCGGCCACCCGGTTCAAAGTCGCGATCCAGCATCCGCTTGCCGTGGAGTTCCAGGATGCGGCTCTGGGCAAATCCTCCGAGCAGGGCGTTTCTGACCCTTTCGGGATCGACCCCGGACTTCTTGGCAAAGATAAGGGCCTCGGCAACCGCCTCAATGGTCAAGGCGACAATGATCTGGTTGGAGGCCTTGGCCACCTGTCCCGCTCCGTGGTCGCCGATGTAACTGACATTTTTGCCCATCCTTTGAAAAACCGGCAGGACCCGTTCAAAGACATCCCGTTTTCCGCCGACCATGATGGAAAGGGTCCCCTCAATGGCCCCCACATCGCCGCCACTCACCGGGGCATCCAGCATCTCCATGCCTTTTTGTTCCAGTTCTTTGGCAATCCCCCTGGCCGTGATGGGAGAAATGGTGCTCATATCAACCAAGACTGCGCCCTTACTCATCCCCTCAATAGCACCATTGCTCCCCAGGACCACTTGTTCCACAATCGGGTCATCGGGCAACATGGTAATGATGACCTCGGCTGATGCCGACGCCTCCCTGGGTGAAGAGGCCTCCGTGGCCCCCAGTGCCACCATTTTTTTCACTGCCTCAGGGTCCACATCATAACCCGTCACTTGATACCCCGCGTCCATGAGATTTTTGGACATGGGTCTACCCATAATCCCAAGGCCAATAAAACCAATTCTCTCAATCATTGCGGTTCCCTCCTCGCAGATCCAAAACCTGCTCTTGATTTTGCCCTTTTTTGTGCATTTGGAGCGTGATTCTTATCCACGCAACATCAATTGTCAAGGATAAGTTCCTCCCACAGGACACCCCAGCAATCTGAGCAGGGCCACCCTTACAGCCATGGCCGGTTTTGCCATTTTGTAAGCGTTCACAGGTTCAGGGTTCAACGTTCAGGGTTAGGGACAACGACAAAATTGAAGACCCGAAGTCCTCGTAAAACCTGCTAGCTTTGCCACATGATTGCCAATGTGCGGCCAAATTTCAGGTTGGGAACGACGAATCCGGCCGCTTCTCTCGGGAATACGCATCCGAAATGGAATCCGAGGACAAGAATGCAACCTTGAACCCCTGAACCTTTGAACCCGTGAACGGCTACGCCATTTTTTTGTCTTTCCTTGACATTTGTCAGGATTTAATTTAGCGATATTCTTATCGGAAGACGAAGCGGCCTTGTAACTTCTCAAAAATCCGGGGATAGATTGATTGTGGTGTGGCATGTGGAAGAAAAAAAGACCCCCGTGCCACACCTTTCCCCCTGTTCTTTGAGATGTTACGCGGCTTTTGCTATAGATTAGGACCGAATTTGCTTTAAAGATCTCAACATCTATAGATTGAAAAGGAGGACTCCGGTGATAGACTTTACCTTGAGCGAAGAGCAGAAAGCATTACAGGCATTGGCCCGGGATTTTGCCCAGAAGGAGATTGCGCCCGTTGCCTTGCAGTACGACAAGGAACCGGACTTTCCAGGGGAAATCATCAAAAAGGCCCATGCTGCAAACCTGATGAACCTCACCTGCCCTAAGGAGTACGCGGGGCAGGGAATGGGGCTGGTCAATGCGGCTTTGGTAACGGAAGAGCTGACTGCCGCCTGTGTGGCCATTGCCGGGATGATCGGGATCAACTCCCTGGCCTGTGGCCCCATTCTTATCGGAGGAACTGAGGAGCAAAAGCAACGATTCCTGACGCCGTTAAACCAGACCGGCAAGACCGCCTCCTTCTGTCTGACCGAAAGGGAGGCAGGATCTGACGCCGGAAGCGTGAAGACTATGGCTAAGCTGGAAGGCGATCATTATGTGCTGAACGGGCAGAAGTGCTTCATCACCAACGCTAGTTTCGCAGATTTCTATAGTGTTTTTGCTACCCTCGATCCCACCAAGGGCACAAAAGGCATCACCGGATTTGTCATCCCCCGCAAATCCCCGGGCCTCTCTATTGGAAAGGTCGAGGACAAGATGGGTCAACGGGCCCTGAACGTGGCCGAGGTCAACCTTGATAATGTCAAGGTCCCCCCGGAGGACCGGCTGGGCAAGGAAGGCGAGGGTTTCAAGATCGCCATGGAAACCCTCGACGAGGGCCGTGTGAACATTGCAACCTGTGCTGTGGGACTCTCCCGCGCTGCCTTTCAGGCTGCCCTGAGTTATGCCAAGAAAAGAGTTCAATTCGGCAAACCCATCGGCACCTTTCAGGCCTTGAATTTCATGCTGGCGGATATGGCGGTGGCCGTGGATTCCGCCAGAACGCTAACCTGGTATGCTGCGTCCAAGGCTGATCACGGAATACGGTACACCAGAGAAGCGGCCCAAGCAAAATTTTTCGCAACGGACGTGGTTATGCGCGTTACCACTGATGCCGTCCAGATCCACGGCGGATACGGATACACCAAAGATTATGCCGTGGAGAAATATATGCGCGATGCCAAACTTATGCAGATCTATGAGGGAACCAACCAGATAAACCGCATGGTCGCCGGCGGTGCGTTGATGAGGGGATAGAAGGTTGTTGTTTATTCCGTCCCCAGATAGGCCTTCTTGACCTCTTCTCTTTCCATCACCTCGGAGGGCTTCCCGTCTGCGATCTTGACGCCGTAATTCAGGACAATGACCCTGTTGGCGATCCTGAAGAGCTCCTTCAATCGGTGTTCGATCATGATAATGGTCTTGCCCTCCATACGGAGCTTTTCGATGATGGGGACGATGCTTGCCACTTCGGCGAGGCTCAGGCCTGAGAAGAGTTCGTCGAGGATCACCAGGTCGGGTTGGAGGGCGATCGCCTTGGCCAATTCCAGCCGTTTGAGATATCCCTGGGGGAGGACGCTCGCCACCTTGTAGGCGACAAAGGAGTCCCGCTCAAAACCGACCTCTTCCAGAAGGTCCAGGGCCACTGCATCTCGATCGCCATATCTCCCACCGGCCATCGCCTTGACCCTGGGTGAATAGAGGGGAATGATCATATTCTTAAAGGCCGGGAGTTGATAAAAGGGCCTGACCATCTGAAATGTCCTGGCGATGCCAAGCCGGATCACCCGGTATGGGGGCCATCCGGTTATTTCCTGCCCCTTATAATGAATCGTGCCCCCTGTGGGTTTTACAAAACCGGTGATCAGGTTGACAAGGGTCGTCTTTCCGGACCCATTGGGTCCAATAAGGCCCAGGAGGTCCCCTTCCGTGAGGTCAAAATCCACGTTATTAACGGCCTGTACGCCCCCAAACTGTTTGGTGAGGCCTGATACCTCAAGCAGGGGTGAAGCGCTCATGCCTCCACCTCGACCCATCTCTCAAATTGTTGGTATTTTCTTCGTATGTAGTGAAAAATGCCCTCGGGTACGGCCACGGTGAATACCACCAGAAACAGCCCGTAAAAGACAATCCTGAGTCCCCCGATCCCTCTCAGGATCTCCGAGAGGGGTACGAGGATAAAGGCCCCGAGCATGGAACCGGCAAGGGTACCGGTTCCACCCACCACGGCGGCTGCGATGGGGAGGATAGAGTAGTCGAGCGCAAAGACAGGCATTCCGACAAACATATACACGTGGGTCATATAGGCCCCTGCAAAGGCCCCCACCGAGCTGGCGATGAAAAGGGCCTGTGCCTTGAACCAGTAGATGTTTATCCCCGCGTTCATGACCGATCGGTCATTGTCGCTGATTCCTTTCAGGACCAGCCCAAAATCAGATCCCATCAGACGCCGGAACCCAAAGAGGGCGGCCAAGAGGGCCAGAATGATCATATAGATCTCCACCCATCGGGAGGGGAGGGCACCCAGCCCGCTGAGTCCCTCTGTTCCCCCAAAGATCTTTGTGGCCTCCACTATCCGGACGAGCATCAGGGGCAAGATAAGGGTGACCATGGAAAAATAGATCCCGCGCAATCTCAAGACAGGCAGGAGCAGCAAGGTACAAAACAACCCACCGGCAATGGTCGCTACAGGGATTGTGATAAAGGGGGAGAGGCCCCAGGTGTGGTTCACGATACCGGCCAGATAGGCGCCCATCCCAAAGAATAGGGCCTGGCCCAGGGATATCATCCCGCTCTGTGCCAGGATATCCCAGCTGATGGCCAGGAGGGCAAACACAGAGACAGAGAGAAGGACCTTCTGCCAGTAGATACTCAAGACAAAGGACAGGACTATCAGACCCACGATGGGCAACAACCTGGGGGAGGCCAGATAGAGCATCTCCCGCCAGGAGCACAGGGCAAAGATGTCTTCGGATCTTGCCTTTATACCCCGGTCGATTCTTTCCCTTCGTCTCTTCATTTCACCTGTTTTCTCCCGCCCTTAGTTCGGCCGGCTTTCAGATTCCGCAATCCGCAATCCGCAATCCAAATTCCCCTATATCCTCTCTTCCAATTCCTTTTGCTCTCCATAGATACCGGAGGGCTTTATGGCGAGTATCCCCAGGATGGCTGCCAGCGGCACCAGCATGACCCAGTGGCTCTCCAGATAGGTGGCCGTGAAGCTCTCTGCATAGCCGATCAAAAAAGATGCGATAACCACCCCCCCGGTGGAACCCAGGCCCCCGACAATACATACGGCCAAGGCGTTTATGAGGACGTCGTAGCCATGTTCAACCGTAATGGTGCCCAGGGGCAATATAACGATGGCGGCAATTGCGGCATAGGCCGCGCCAAAGGAGACGCTCAGGGTCGCCACCCGGTCAGAATTGATACCGAGGCTCAGCGCGGTTCTCTCATCCTGTGCAATTCCTCTAAAGCGCAGGCCCGTCCGGGTGTGGTGGGTAAAGAACCAGAGAAAGCCGGCCAGGCCCATGCCAATGATCACGATAAATAGCCTTTGCAGGTCAATGGTGACCTGACCGATATCGATGCTGGCGTCCACAAAGACCGGCAGGGTATATTCAAAACCGATAAACCCCATGTATTTGAACAGTTCCAGGATGGCCAGACCGATTCCGAACGTGGCGATAACCTCAGAGAGCACCATGCCCCTGATTCGCAGGAGGACAAAGCGGTACATCAGGGCCCCCGCCAGGGCGGTCAGGAGGACCGAGAAGAGGACGGCCAGGATATATGGGAGACCCAGCGAGTTGAATAGGACCCAGGCGAGAAATCCTGCAAGGATGTAAAGGGCCCCGTAGGCAAAGTTTGCAACCCCGCTGATGCCAAAGGTCAGATTAAAGCCAAGGGCCACCAGGGCAAGGATTATGCTGTTGACAAAGCCGTATACAAGGGTGCTCAGGAGCATCGGAAAAGGGCTTTCTTTGTGTTGGCGTTCAAAGGTTCAGCGTTCAGCGGGATTTTCGACCGCGTTTCCCGATGATTCGGGGTTCAGGGTTAGGGAAAAGGACAAGATTGAAGATCTGGAATCTTCCTAAAACATACTGGCTTTGCCACATGCTTGCTAATGCGCCGCCAATTATCGGATTGCGAATGACAAATCCGGGCGATTTCCATGTGAATACGCGCCTAAAATACAATCTGTATAACAGTTTAGTTTTTTGAAACCCGGGCAATGGGGGTTCCGAACCCCCATTCCCCTATCCTAGTGACAATTCTGAAGAAAGCTAAACTGATACGAATCTGTGGACAAGAATGCAATCGCGCTTTCAGCGGGAAACCCCTGTCGAAGATCCCGCTCCGCAGGGAACCCTTGAACCCGTAAACGGTTACAACCTTATTTGGCTGTTTTCATCCATGGTGGCAGCACGATTTTGCCCTCTGCCAGGCTGCCCGGGTAGACGATTGTCCTTTTGCCGTCTTCCGTCCACTGGAAGAAGCATCCCGCCGCTGTTTTTTCCGGGTCGGTTCCATAGATGACCTGATGCCCTTTGTCAAACTTGATCCTGCCAACTACCCCCTGCTTGTCTGTCTTTTCCACAGCGGCCACAATATCGTCTGCATTGAGCGAACCTGACCTTTCAATGGCATCCTTTAGGATAAACACAGAGTCATAGGAGGGTGCAGGGCCATGTCCTGACTCGATCCCTTCCCCGTATTTCTTCAGGTAGGCATCATAAAAGGCCTTGGCGGGCGGGTATTTTTCTGTGGGCATGTTCCCGATCTCAAAGATGGCATTCATCAGACCGCCGATCTTCCCATCAAAGGTCTTCCAGGCCACCTGTCCTGCCATGGGAGAGATAAAGCCGGCGATCAGGGCCGGGACCTTGATGCTCTTCCATTGTTTGACCAACACCCCGCTCTGGGGCATGTCAAAACAGGTAAACAGGACATTGGCCCCCTTCATCTTTGCCTTCATCAGTCCGGAGGAAAAATCGGAAGAACCCGTGGGATACTGGTCGTGGCCCAGGACCTCCCATCCGGCCTTTGGGAAATACTTTTTGGCCATAAAACCGGCGGTACCGCGGGCCCATGCGATATCCTGATTCATCAAATAGACCTTGTTAAAACCAAACTGACTCTTCAGGTCCCCCATGGTGCCGCCCAGGAGCTTTACCCAGTAGATCACATTTAAAGAGACCCTGAATATGTATTTGTATTTCTCGGGGTTTTTCTTGATCTTGGCCTCTGTTCCGGGACTCATGGCAATGCTACCCAGCAGGGGGACCTTGTATTTTGCGATGATGTCCATCCCGGCCAATAATGCCTCAGATCGAAAAGGCCCGACAAGGAGGGCCGTAGGCTTCTTTTCCAGGATGATCTTCTCCAACCCCAGGAGTGCCTCTGGAACAGGCACGCCTGCGGCTGCATCCCGCAGATCGATCGATTCGATCTTGAACGGCCTCATGGAAGAGGCGACCTTGACGCCGCCTTTGGCATTGATCTCGTCCACTGCCATCTCCACGGCCTTGAGGGACTCTTTGCCCTCCAAAAATCCCAAAGAGGTCGGCACCCCAACCACAATCGGCTCAGCGGCAAGGACATGGGTGATAGGGATTGACCAGACAAACAAAAGGGCCGACAAAAAGGATAGAAAACAGATCGTCTTTTTCATAGATTCCCTCCTCTTGCTAAAAGGTTGATCGTATCTGCCAATGACGATACGTCCTACGAGCATCCTTAAAAAAGGTTTCTAGGCCGAGCCACTTGTCCTTTTTAGCATATCTGTTGTTGAGGTCAAGTCTCCTTCATCTGCGCTTCCAGTCAAATTTGGCCCATCCCGGCGGGGTCTTGGGTCTTGGCCTTTTGCCATAAAAGATGTCATCCATGACCATAAAGAGCCATCTTGCGATCCGGTTTCTGCTGACAAACTCCACTATCAGCCTATGGGGAAAGGTCCTGGCGTGACTCCAGGGGCATACCCTCATGCAGACATTACAGTCGGTTCCGATCTTTCCCCAATATTCAAAGCAGGTTTCTTCATTGAGTTTCCACCTGAGTGTCCCATTTACCTCTGCCTGATCCCCCAAGGGAATTGAACCGGAGGGGCAGCAGATGGCGCACTTTTTACAGGCCCTGCAAAAGGCTTCGATCCCAATATCCACTGGCCTGTCGGGGATGAGGGGAAGGTCTGTGGTCACTGCCCCCAGCCTCACCCTTGGGCCAAACTCCTTGGTGACCAGGTACCCGATTCGACCTAGCCCTCCCAGGCCCGAATCCACTGCGAGCGGGACAAGTACCGCGTCGTAATGCCGGAGATGATTTGCGATGGCCGAGAACCCAAGATTGGCGATAAAGGCCGCCAGCTGGGTAGCGATAGAGGCACCTTTTGCATAGTTACGCATACTTTCAATAGTGGTGGGGGTGTGGGGCGCAGCCCCGACCATCTTGAAGGACATCTCTACGGCAAAGACAATGGCATACTTATGATTGAGCTGGATCTCCTTGCCCCAGTCCTCCCAATTCTCTTGAAAGATCTCACCCCTATGGGAGTAAACCCACAGGGGATTGACCTCTGCTATTCCCACCAGGTCTGCACCAAGATTTCGGGTATAGCCTTTGACCCTCTCCGTTGTCTCCTCGGGGCTGAGCTCAATCCTTTTTCCCCCAGACATCGGGTTGGGCTGGGGGTTAAACATGTCAGGGGATGAAAGATGGGCCGGAATAGAGACAGAGCCGAGGGTCGCTGCCACGTTTGGGCCATGGCCGGGCCGATCAATGGTGCCGGGGACCCCGAGGGGTCCCCCTTTTTGCCTCCTTGCGGCATCATACGCCTCATACTCAGGATGTTCTCTATAGAATATCCTGTATGATTCGGAACCGGGACAGAGAGAGCGATTCCTTGCAAAGACTATCTCCCTTTCGTCATACCTTCTTGCCTCTCCCGTAATCAATCCATTGGTCCCTTCCAGGGCACGTTTGTTTGGGGCGGTCCTTCTCAGGAGGAGAAAACAGGCCAGGGTCCCGAGGATGAGACCACCGATCAGGATCACGTGACCGGCTCGGGTCTCAAAAAAACCGATCGCTTTGAGGTAAAGGAAGAGGATCAAAAGGCCCAGCATCCCCAGAAACTGAAGCCCGCCAAAGACTGTGGCCCTCTTTTCCCCTTCCCATATGGATGAAACAAGATAGGTGAGACCGATAAAGGCCTGAACTGCGAGGGCAATGCCCCCTATGAAGATCAGGATATGAAGCATTTGGGAGCTCCGGCTTCAATCTGCCGTTCAAAGACGACTCTCATAACAACATTATAATGAATCGCTTTCTAACATACCAAACCACAAATTACCATAGCGCCCATTCATTTCCATAGCAGCAGCTCCTGGTTTCTTGACTTGGGCGGGTCTCTTGGGTAATGTCTCATCCATGGAAAAGGAGTTGGAAGTGTGAAGGCCTCGGGGATTGTCACCCTGACAACCGATTTTGGACTTCAAGACCCCTATGTCGGGATCATGAAGGGGGTCATCCTCTCCATCTGCCCGGCGGCCCGGCTGATCGACATCAGCCACCAGGTAAGGGCGGGTTCCATACTCCAGGCCTCGGGCCTCATCCAGGAGGCCTACCCCTTTTTCCCTGAAGGGACCGTCCATGTGGGGGTAATCGACCCGGGGGTCGGAGGTGAGAGGCGGCCGATCATCCTGGATGCCGGAGGGCATATCTTTGTCGGGCCGGACAACGGTCTGTTTTGGCCTATTATCAGGGGGCGTCAGGAGGCTGTAATCATCCATCTCACAAATGAGAAGTATTTTCTTTCCAAGATCAGCCACACCTTTCATGGCCGGGATATCTTTGCGCCTGTGGCGGCGCATCTCTCCCTCGGCGCCGACCCCGCTGATATGGGTCGTCCTATAAATGATCCTGTTGAGATCGAGTTCCCAGAGCCATACCAGGGGGGGGATGTTATCTTTGGTGAGGTCGTCCGGGTGGATCGCTTCGGGAATCTCATTACCAGCATCGGGCGGGCGGTGTTGGCGCCTTTTCTGGCGGGCGGGCAGCCGGTCATAAGGGTGGGAAATTTGATTATCCAGGGGGTACACAAGACCTATTCGGAGGTAGGGAAAGGGGAGATACTCGCGCTTTTTGGCAGTTCCGATCGTCTTGAGATCGCGGTCAATTCGGGCAGGGCCAGTGACCGGCTGGGGCTCGATCCAGAAGAGGCCGCCGGCGAGATTGTTGGGATGGAAATCACGGTCAGCAAGACCTAGAGATCCGGATCGCCCTTGGCCAGGGACTTGAGATACTCCTCCCACTCAAGGGGCACCAGGGATTTTTTTTTGTTGTTGCAGTCCTTGCAGGCAGGGACGATATTGCCCTTTTTGCTCTTTCCACCCCGGCTGAGGGGAACCACATGGTCCATGGTCAATTGTTCCCGTCCCACCTCACGGTGGCAGTAATGACAGACCCCTTTCTGGATTCGCCTCTCCCACCAGTGGGTCCGCCTAAGACCGCGGGCCTTCTCCTTCTCCCGGCTTAACTCTTCCTCGGTAACAATGTCTATCTCATAGGACATATCTTGAAAATCAACTTGGGGCTCATTGTCTCTCATGTAGATGATTACGCAAAATGCTTCTTATTGCATTAGGCCTGCCCATTAAAAAACAACTTGATTTGATCTTCGAGCTCTTCCACCTTTTTATATCCCAGGTCTATGGTGCGAGTTATCTTCCGTCAACATAGTCATAGCCACCCACAGAAACTGTGCCGGGATAGCACCCGGGAACGGCCAGGGCCGCCTTGAAGGAGGAGACCCAACATGATCATCTGTCCATTTTTGTTAACAAAAACGCCTTTGCACTGTCAGATGCATGATGCAAAAATAGGTCTTGAAAGGGGACGGTCGCCTGAGTTAAAATAGATTTTATAAAAGACCTGTTCTTATTTGAAATTTGAACCCAACTTTTAACACAATCCGATGAAAAGAAAAGCATTTTGTCTATTCATGTTGGTCCTGTTTTTCTACGGCTCCACCCTGGGGGTTGGCGCAGAGTCTGCGGATTTTGCTGAACTCCGGGATCAGATGGTCAAAGGCCAGATCATTGCCCGGGGGGTAAGCGATCCAGGGGTCATAAAGGCCATGAAAAAGGTGAAGAGACACCTTTTTGTCCCTGAAAGGTATCTGGCTTATTCTTATGATGACCACCCACTGCCCATTGGGGAGGGTCAGACCATCTCCCAGCCATACATCGTTGCCTTTATGACAGAGGCCCTGGATCTCAAACCGACGGACAGGGTCCTTGAAATAGGCACAGGCTCCGGGTATCAGGCTGCCATCCTGGCCGAACTGGTCGATGAGGTCTATACCATCGAGATCATTAAAAAGCTGGCAAAAAGGGCCAGGCAGACACTGGAAGGACTAGGTTACAGGAACATATATGTTAAGACAGGGGATGGTTACAAGGGGTGGCCGGAAAAGGCCCCCTTTGATGCAATAATTGTCACCTGTGCACCCGAGAAGATCCCCACGGCACTTGTCAAACAGCTAAAGGAAGGTGGGAGGATGATCATCCCGGTGGGAGGGATAGGATCGGTCCAGAGGCTCGTAAAGCTAACCAAGGAGGGGGGGCAAATCAAGAAACAAGCGGTGATGTTTGTCCGATTCGTACCCATGGTCAAAGGTAGTGACTAGCTGGAGAAGAGGGTCTCCTGCCTGACCGCCTGCTCCCCCTCTTGATCTGATTCCTCTTCCACGGGCGCGATTTCGCCCTTCAAAAAATACCGCTCAAGCAACCGATTAAACTCGGTCCATGCCCCATCCTGCCGATCCCTTTTCATAAACCGGCTCAGACCATTTATCTTGGCATCGAGATCGTCGATCAGATTGAGGGCAATGGCCTCCAGGAATTTCGGCACCTTTGGAGACCCGAATTCATACTGGCCGTGATGGCTGAGCATCAGGTGCCTCAGCCGGATGGCCATCTCCGGTGGAAAGCCCCTTATCTCGCCCATTTTTTCGTCTATCATGGCCGTACCCAGCACCAGGTGGCCCACTAGCCTGCCTTCATCCGTATACTCAATATGGGGATCAAACCTCAGTTCCCTGATCTTTCCGATGTCATGGAGGAATGCGGCGGTCAAGAGCAGATCCTTATCCAGTTGAGGATAATGCCCAAGTACATACCTCGTCATCTCACAGACCGAAAGGGTGTGCTCCAGGAGACCGCCCAGGTAACAGTGGTGAAAACTCTTTGCAGCCGGCGCCCTCTTGAACCGGGAAACAAACAGCGGGTCACCCAAAAACCGCTCGATCAGCTGCCTGAGATGGGCATCTTTTACCTCTCTCAGGATTCCCCTGAGCGATTTTATCATCTCTGAAGGGTCCACCGGGGCCGACTCCAGAAAGATGCCCGGATCGACCTTCTCTGTTGAGGCCTTTATGCCGGAGACCGTTATCTGGATTCGGCCGCGATAAGAACCGGCATAGCCCTCTACCTCACAGACATCACCCGCCTCAAACCGGGAGGAAAGTTGATCGGCATCATTCCAGATCTTTCCGTCCACCTCTCCTGTTCGATCGGCCAGAATCAGACTGATAAAGGGGTCCCCCTTCCGGGTCGTCCCCACGGTCTTCTGCCTGACCAGATAACTCCCGCGGACAGTGCCTTCATCGGTAATATCCTTGATCCAGAGGTGGGGGTCTTTAGTCATCAAAGTCCCCTTTTGGACCTTTTTTGGCATCTAGTATGGCAGCCCTCTCGCGAATCTTGTCTTCTGTCCATTCGGCGGGGTCTTCAATCCGGGAGGCCTTTGGACCGAGATCATATCCGCCGGCCTGGATGATGCCCTCTATGGCCAGGGGCGCCGTGTCGCCGGCGTTGAACACATCGGTCAACAGCTCATAGACAAAATCCTCAACGCCCTTTGCCATCCTCTTGCGCACATCAGGGGGGAGCCGCAAAAGCTTGTTTTCAAAGGGGAGATTGAGCTTTTTGTAGTCTCCGGCCTTTAGTTTCTTTGATTTGGCATATTCGACCATCTCGGCCCACAGTTCTTCCGTCACCCCTTCATCCGCCACCTTGGCGAATTCTCCGTTCACATCCAGGATTGCGTTGCCAAATTCATTCACCTTTACCCCCCACGTGATCATCTGCAGGGCCGTGGCCACATTGGCCTTGGTGGTGTTTGTCTTTTGGGCAATATTCCTCAACCGCTCAGAGTTGTTCCCGGAGGTGCCATGCTGGGCCCCCGACACCTTATACCTGGCAATGGCATTGTGGATCTCGGTGGTGAGGGGCACCTGGATACCCTGGTCGCTCGCCTCAATACCGTGGGTTGTCCCGTTGTTGAGGGCGATCCAGTCCGGAAAGATCCCATGGGCGTTGAGCCCCTGGATCAAAAAGAGGGCCTCCTGGGGTGTTGAAAGCCCCTCTTTTCCCTTTATCTCGCCCACTTCGGTCTCCAGCCCGGCCCACCCTGGCACATAGGGGCAGAGGGCCAGATTTGCCAGGAGGTTTTCATCATCGGGCAGGTGCGAGGCATCTATGGCGATGGAGGTGATGCCCGCGTCAAACATCGACGGGATCTCCACCTTGGCCTCTTCCACGTCTGCCTGACCCTTGATGCCGTAATGATCGGCATGTATGGCCACAGGCACCGTGATACCCATTTCATTCATGACGGCATCGACCTCTCTTGCGAGGTTCCAGTAATTGACCGCACAGTAGGCACTGGCGCCCCCCTCAGATTTGGCAATCTCCACGATGATTGCGGCGTTTGCCCGTTGCGCAGCCATGAGCGCCCCGCGGATCACAAAATGATTTCGCCCATTTGCCGCGATGGTCATGGCCTTTCCCTTCTTGATCATGGCCCTGTCTATCACCTTGCCGCTGACGATCAAGGCCTTTGAATTGGGAAACAGGTGGACGATATTGGGCGGACGACCGATCTCGATCGCCCTTTCAAATTCCTGAGATGTGCCTCCTCCTTGCATAGACATGACAGACCTCCTTTAGGCTTCAGGTGAAATGCGCTTGTTGCATTGAGAATTACACCTTTTGCATAACCAGACTACAATCATTCCATTAGGTTCTCTTTGGGTACCTCTACAATTATGAATACTTATAACAGAGATACCGGCAGTATTCAACCCACTCGATGGCTTTGTACCTTGCCTACCTTTCCTTCCCCGTCCCCATCCAAACCTTATGAAAAAACGGGAAATTCTGTCTCATTACTTGCTCCGATGATACATCAGATTTTCTTGAGTAGCCTTAAAGACAATTTCCTCGACTATCGGTGAGTTGTTGCGGAAGTTGGCTGAACTGGAGAACAGAATGCAGTATGAATCAGGGCCAGATAAAACAACGGTCCGGACGGATAAGGCGGTGAGACCTGTTTTGTTATTGAGCGAACCGAGAGCTTGGTAATGACCACCGTTGAGATTAGCAGGCGATCAAGGATTTGCCAATGGACGGCAAGCGAGACATCCGTGCTAGACTATCTTTGCCATTTGTGGTAGGTGTCAATCAGGATGATTATTTGTGCTTAGACCAGAGGGGTATCTAGGCACATCTGATTGTGCAATAGCTATCTGAGAAGGCATTTGAGTCTTTAGGGGTAATCGGGCAGATGGAAGATATTGTTGCTGGCCCGTGAGAGAGGGTTAACAAAGAGCGCCAGGGTAGAAAGGAGGTGAAGTGTTTTTCAAGAGGTAAATTGTCGCTGAGATGTTGATCTTAAAACAGCATTCTACGAAATAAGGAGGTATGACATGAGAAAAGTATTTTATGTGATGGTGACGGTTTTTGTGGCGGTGTGTCTTTTCGGAATTTCTTCTTCATTGGCAGGTGATTCTGAGGAAGTTGATGGCGTTGCCCGGGTGGACACGACAGCCCCGGCACCCGCGGCGATCGCTGATCAGAATTACTTCATAGAAATATGGGTTTCCGACTCCACTTCATCTACTTCTAAGGGAGTGAGGGTGTTTTCGAGTGGTTCGACCGTGCGCTGCCATGTCAAATACTACATAGCCACTGCTGGAGAGATCACAAGATACTATATGGTAGCCAACGCGGCGGGATCAATTCAGAATTTGGAAATGTTTACGCAAACTGGTATGAGTGTTGGAGAACATACGACTTATTTGAACGTGTCCGGTCTGGCTGCCGGGGTCTACTTCTTTACTTCGGTGATAACGGCACAGGGGAACCACATGGTCTCCCCGTCCCATTGTTGGTTTATCGTAGAATAGCCTGACGGGATTCTGGTGGTGTAAGGGGCTCAGAGCAGTGATTCCGCTCCCATTGCGCTTGAGCAAGACTACCCCAGAGAAATAGGCTCCGCCCCGATGGAATGGAAATGACAAAATTTCATAGGGCAGGCATTTCAAGCGAAAGGCAGGAAAAGTAGCGTTATTTCATGGATTTTGCGGCGCCTATTTTTGTGTCGGGAAGGTGCTGCCGAAGATGACCTGAAGATGAGATGCGAAAATGTAAAGCTGATTATCCCGCAAAAAACCATCACCCCGTTTGAAGCTCGTGCCGGACTGGATTCGGTTAACGGGCCGAGGGGTTTTATAAGTGCTTGAGCAAACTGGATTCCGGCTGCAGCTTATCCCGTATCTTTATACGGGGCCGGAATGACGTAAAGAGGGCATTTTCGGCTTTTTGCGAGACCTTCAGAGTTAGCTAGGGTCAAAGTGTTGCTAAGATGTTCATCTTGATACTTCAATCTGAATAAAGGGAGGTAAAAAATGAGGAGAGTACTTTTTGTTATGGTTAGCGTTTTTTGGGCGGTGTGTCTTTTTGGAATTTCTTCTTCATTGGCAGATGATTCCGAGGAAGTTGATGGCGTTGCCAGGGTGGGGATGACAGCCCCGGCGCCCACGGCCATTGCCGATCAGAACTACATCAAAGAAATATGGGTTTCCGACTCCAGTTTATCTACTTCTAAGGGACAGAGGGTGTTTTCCAGTGGTACGACTTTGTACCTGCACGTCAATTTCTATCTTGCCACTGCTGGAGAGTGCACAAGATACTATTTTACGGTCAATGCGGCGGGATCAGTTGCGCGTTGGAATGCAGCTACGTCATCATTAGGTACTGGAGATCATCATTTTGCTTACGTATATAGCAGTGGTGGTGGTCTGGCTGCCGGGGTCTACTTCTTTACTTCGGTGATAACGGCACAGGGGAACCACATGGTCTCCCCGTCCCATTGTTGGTTTATCATAGAATAGCCTGACGGGATTCTGGTGGCGTAACGGGACTGAGCTAAAGGGCCTGGCCCGTTACGCCGCAATTGTTTTTTCATAGTATAATGAAAGAGTTACGCCCGCCAATGCCTGCATATTCCTTTGAGGAATAGGCTTCAGTCGAGGTGCCATGGACTAATCAAGAGGACCCCATTTCCCTGTTCAAGTTCCAATTTTGAAAAAGGCTAAATTGATGCAAAAATGACCGCTTTAGAAAGGCCATCATGACAGGCAAATCCCATCCCCATAAGGTCAGCGTTGTCATACCCACCCTCAACGAGGAAAAGACCGTTGCCTCGATCATCGGGGGGTGTAAACCTTATGCCGATGAGATTATTGTGATAGATGGTCATTCCACGGACAGGACGAGAGAAACTGCAAAAGGCGTGGGAGCCAAGATCATCCTTGATCACAAGAAAGGCAAGGGAGAGGCCCTACGATATTCGATTTTGCACGTAACAGGGGACATCATCGTTTTTATCGATGCCGACGGCTCTCACAATCCCGATGACATCCCCAGGCTGATTCAACCCATAGTCGATGGCAAGGCAGATCATGTCTCCGGCTCCCGTCTGATGGGCGGGTCAAGCGAACTCCACGGGGGGTTTGACGAGTGTTTTCGTCTGATGGGCAGTTCATTTATCACGGCCTGCATCAACTGGAAGTTCAAGGTCAGGTTGAGCGAAAGCCAGAATGGTCTGAGGGCCATAAGGACCAAGGTGATCAGGCAACTGGATCTCAGGGAGGACATCACCACCATTGAACAGGAGATGATCATCAAGACCCTCAAAAAGGGATTCAGAATGGCTGAGGTCCCCACACACGAACAAAAGCGAGTGGCAGGATACTCCAAGATCAGCCTCAGGAGGGTCTGGTTACGGTATCTTTATAGTCTTGTTAGATACCTCTTTTTTGGTTAATCTCACATGACACCCAGATGAAGATATTACTCCTAAACCCGCCGACACCGGATAACCGGGCATTTATCAGAGAAGGGCGCTGTATTCAGGAAAGGGGGGCGTGGGCAACGGTGTGGCCGCCCGTCACCCTAGCGACTGCGGGGGCAATGCTTGAGGCAGATGGGCACGCCGTAGAGATACTCGATTGTGCGGCCCAGGGGATTTCGTTGAGGGCCCTTCTGAAAAGAATTGAGGAAAGGCCTTACGGATTGGTGGTCTGGAGCGCGGCCACTCCCTCGATCAAGAGCGATCTGGCCCTGGCAGACAGGATCAAAAGGATCGATTCAAACATAAAGACCGCCGCCCTCGGCACTCATGTGACCGCCCTGGCAGGGGAGTGTTTGGAAGAGACCCGAGGCCTTGATCTTGTCATACGGAATGAGCCGGAAAAGACCTTAAAGGCCCTGGCAAAAGCCCTGGCAAACGGAACCGGCCCTGAAGAGATCATCGGGATTAGTTACAGGGGTACAGATGGTGAGATTTTTCACAACCCGCCGAGGCCATTTATCAAAGACCTGGATAGCCTCCCTTTCCCGGCCTGGCATCTCCTTGATCTGGAGAGATACAGGCTCCCTCTTATAGGAGAGGAATTCCTGATACTCGCCCCGATCCGGGGGTGCCCGTATCCCTGCACATTTTGTACGGCCCAGACCTATTACGGCAGAAGGCCGCGAAAGAAATCGGTTTCGAGGGTGATCGATGAGATAGAATACATTATAGATCGATTTGGCATTGATCAGTTCTTTATCTGGGCCGACACCTTTACGGCTGATCCGGGATATGTGATGAACTTCTGCGAGGCTGTTCGGGCGAGAGGGCTGGAGATTGGCTGGACATGTAACAGCCGGGTGGATACGATTGAGAGTGACCTCCTGGAGGCAATGGCAGAGGCCGGATGCTGGATGATCAGTTACGGGATTGAATCGGGTAGTCAGGCGATTCTGGATCGTGCCAGAAAAGGCATAACCCCTGAGCAGTCCCGAAATGCCGTAAAGATGGCAAGGGAGGCAGGGATAAGGGTGGCGGGTCATTTTGTCCTGGGGCTACCGGGTGAGGACAAGGAAACACTAAAGGAGACCATCGATTTGGCCCTGGCCCTTGATATGGAAATGGCACAGTTCTATTGTGCCGCGCCGTTCCCGGGGTCGACCCTTTTTGAACTGGCAAGGACTCAAGGGTGGATTGATGGGAAGGGGTTTGAAGAATTCCGGCAGGATAATGCCGTCATGGACCTCCCCGGGCTCCCGGCTTCTGTGGTCAATGAGCAGAGAAAAGAGGCATTTCGGAGATTCTATATGAGACCTGACCGTTTTCTGAAGATGCTGCGTTTGATGAACCCTCGCAGGATTGGGGCGTCGATCAGAGAAGCCATCAGGTTTTTCGGGTGGACCGCCAACCAATAACCTCATTTGAAAGGGCAGGGTGTTTATGAAAATCCTTGGCATATGGGACGGCCATGACTCCGGCGCCGCACTCATAGAGGGGAGCAAGATCCTCTTTGCCGTGAATGAGGAGCGGTTGACCCGGAGGAAGCTTGAGATCGCCTTTCCCGTCAATTCGATCCGGCTCTGTCTTGAGGCCACCGGGACTTTGTATGAAGACATATCAGATATCGCGGTCTCGACGTGGGATTTTGCCAAGACCCTTGCCCGTGTCTTCCCCTCGCTAAGGGAAGAGTATTACCTTATCCGCAGAAGAAAAAAAGACCCGGGCCGGGCGTCTCATCTCAAAAAGCGCCTCAAATATCGGCTGACAGAATATCCTCCTTCCCGTGTGACCCACCGGATCAGTTGCCACAATATCCGGGGCCATTTGAAGAGGCTCGGATTTCGTGACTTCAGATTGCACCTGGCGGATCACCATCTCTCCCATGCGGCTGGAGCGGCGTTTTGCAGCGGCTTTGATCGGGCATTGGTGATTACCCTGGATGGTCTGGGGGATGGGCTTTCGGGCACGATCAGCCGCTACGAGGGAGGAAGGCTGGAGACGATTTCCGCGATTTCTGCCCGTCATTCCCTTGGGATATTTTTTGAGCACGTCACCAACCTGATGAACATGAGGGAGCTTGAGGACGAGGGGAAGGTGATGGCACTTGCCGATTATGCCTATCCAATAGATGACACGGAAAACCCCTTGATGGACCTGCTCCACGTGGATGGTCTCGCAGTGCGGTGTCGCCATCCCTCCCTGGGGATGTATGAGGCCATGAAAAAGGTCCTCTGGCAATATCCATCCGAGCAGTTTGCCTATATGGCCCAGAGGACCCTGGAGGTCAAGTGCACCCGATTGGTCCGGAATGCCATCACGGCCACGGGTCTCGATCACCTCTGTCTTTCCGGCGGGGTCTTCTCCAATGTAAAGGTGAACCGGCTTCTCAGACTGCTTCCCCGGGTCAAGAGATGCTTTGTGTTTCCGCATATGGGAGACGGGGGACTGGCCTTGGGGGCCGCACTGGCAACAAATTACACATTGAATGGCATCCGTCATATCCCCTTAAATCACCTCTTTCTGGGCCCGAGATACACTCAAGATGAGATAGAAAGGGTCTTAAAGGAGAGCGGGCACCCTTACAGAAAGTGCACAGATATCACCCAAGAGGTGGCGCGGCTTATCGCCGGCGGTGAGATTGTGCTCTGGTTTCAAGGACGTATGGAGATGGGTCCCAGGGCCCTGGGGGCACGTTCTATCCTGGCCCGGCCCGATTCAGAGGCGATCAAAGATGCCCTCAACCTTCAGCTCAAGAAAAGGGTCTGGTACCAGCCCTTTTGTCCTTCGATGCTTGAGGATGATGCACCGGAGATATTGGAGGACTATGATGGGCATCCGAACGAGTTTATGACAATGGCCTACCGGGTTCGGGAGGACAGGAGGGATAGGGTGCGCGGGGTGATCAACCGGGATGGCTCCTGCAGACCACAGATCGTTTCAAAAGGCGCCTCCCTTTTCAGGGGGCTTCTTGAGGAAATCAAGCGGCACACCGGTCACGGGGTCATACTCAATACCAGCCTAAACCTCCATGGTGAACCATTGGTCTGCTCCCCACAGGATGCCCTCAGGACCATGGCCGATACTGGGAGCAGGCATATGGCAATGGGAAGTTTCTTGGTGAGGAATTGGGGTGAAACCACACAGGGGCAATAGACTCATCCTTATTGCAATCCTGTATCTCATGCTGGGCTCAATTGCGGTTGCCTGGGCCCTCTCGTATGATAACTGGCAGCTCAAGGAACAACTAAAACGGCTTTCCCCGCTCATCCTGGAGATCAATTTCTTTCTCATACTCACGGGGATCATCCTAAACCTGGGCCTTTTAAGGGATCTGTTCAAGGATATTACAAAAAGGGCCCTGACCCTTGTGGTGTTGATGGCCGTTGCCGGCACCCTCATATCCATGTGGGTTGCCCCGCGGACACACCGGATATTCTACGACGAAGACATCTATCTGAATGTGGGGCAGAATATCGCCCATCTAAATCGGGCGGGGATGTGCAACGAGGGGGGAGACCTCTATGGCGAATACTTCTGCCATCGCCTCGAATACAATAAGGACCCCAATGGGTGGCCCTATCTCGTAAGCCTCCTGTTCCGGATCGTGGGTTGCTCGCACCTGGCCTGTCACATCATGAACAATATTGTGTGGGGTCTTTCCACCCTTGTGGTCTTTTTTGCCGGATTTCTCATCTTTAGAGATGAAGATGCCGGGCTTTTTGGGGCGCTGGTCTTTTTGTTCATACCCGAAGGGCTCCGATGGTCCAATACCACGGCGGCCGAGCCAAGCGCCGCCCTCTTTGCAGGCCTCGCACTCCTCTCCGTGGTGGTTTTTGCCCGGAGCCCTGGAAAAAGGCCCCTTTTGCTGGCCTTTGTCCTCTTGCCCTTCGCATTTCAGTTTCGGCCAGAGTCTATCCTGATCGTGTTACCGGCAGGCCTGATTGTTATTCTCATGGCACCAAGAGAACTGGCAAAGGAAAGGACCTACCTGTTTCTTCTGCTCCTTTTTGCGCTGGCCCTGCCCCACATCATTCAGATCTATGCCGTCAGAGGAGAAAGGTGGGGGGCCCCGGGAGGCGTCAAATTTTCCCTCAGGTATCTGGGTCAGAACCTCCCTGTGAACGCCCTGTTTTACTTAAAAAACAGCCGATTTCCCCTCCTTTTCACCCTCCTCTTTTTTTTGGGGCTTGGGATGCCGAATCTCAAGTCCTTTCTCTGGCGGGAGAAGTCTATAGTGCTTATCTGGTTTCTGGTCTTTTGGGGGGTATTCCTCCCCTTTTATGCGGGGAGCTACAACTTTGGCGCTGATGTGAGATTCTCGCTTATGTCTTATATGCCCCTTGCGGTATTGGCGGGATCCGGCGCGGCCGCTTTTTGCAGATGGGCAAAAGAGAGATTCAAACAGGGGTGGATGAACCCGGCCCTGGCAGCCCTTATTCTCTTTTGTTCCGTCTCCTTTTTCCCCTACATCAAGACAGAAACCCAGGAGGCCTGGGGGGCGAGGGCAGACCATAGATATGCCCGGATCATGGCGGAAAACCTGCCACCCGATTCACTGATCCTGACCCACAACCCCAACATGTTTCTCCTGTGGGGAAAAAACGCGGCCCAGGTCTCGATTGCCGCCCAGGACAGCAGCCACATGAACCACCTCTTTGATCGATATAAGGGCGGGGTATATTTCCACTACAATTTCTGGTGCAACGTCAGTGACCCATTGCAGCAGTCTTTTTGCAAGAACATTCTGAAGCGGTTCAAGACAAAAAAGGTGATGTCTTTTCGCGAACAGGACTACGAATATATCCTATACAGACTGGAGCCCAGGTAGATCAATCGCCAGCATCTCTCTCTCCGCCGCATAATCTTTTGTGGTAAAATTCTAGCCGCTTGAAAGCTGAGCAATGGGGGTTCCCTTTTGAAGGGTGTATAACTCGCCCGTAAGAGAGCGTAAAGAAATCACCTGCCAGAGGTGAAAATAGGGGGCAGTATTTGCTGAGAAGTCGTATGGTTTTTGGCGATGTCGATCTCTGTGATTTCTTAACGCTCTCTAACGGGCTCAGACAGGGGATACACCCTTCAAAACGGAACCCCAACTGCCCCCTGCAAGTGCTAATTTTCAGAAAGCCAAATTGATACCAAGTTTTTAGAATGGCTAAATTGATATTTTGTGCGGTATGAGGAGTAGTGGCGTTGACGGGTTATAAGGTTCAGGGTTGAGCTGATTTGAGAGGCGTATGATCAAGCCGGATTCAAATCTGGTCTTGACCTTCCAATGACATCGGGAGTATAATTCACAAAAGGTTCTAAACGATCATGTCTTTTCCTTGCATACTATTTGCGGCTCGTTTTGCTCCTTTCGCCCATTGTTCAAGGAGGATCTCATGAAAACCGTCAAAGTTATGTTTATATGCCTTGCCCTAGCCGTGATTTTTGCGGTTCCCGCATGGGCCAGAGATATCTGTGGCAAGAAAACGCACGACTTTAACCCGGGCCCGGGTGCCTACAAGCAGGTCACCCAGAAAGACGCCCAAGGGGTAAAAGACCATTTCCGCTCAGACCAACACGTCATTTCCCTTAAACCCGACATACCGTTCAAAGTACCCCATGAGAGGCCCACCCGTGGTGACGTGAATGCGCGTTAAAAGGCCTCACCTTCCGGGCAACTTTGATTCTCCCGGGAATCCTGTATTTATGGAAGGACCGCAGCAAAAGCGAAGAGGGGGCTGATAATGTCAACGCGAAAAAGGGGATTTGTCATCGGAAAGGTTTTCTGCCTTGTAACCGTTCACGGGCATCATCGGCCTAATTTACGATTGTGCGCCTCGCCGT
>CAZXCQ010000060.1:0-5532 GCA_964639275.1 uncultured Desulfobacteraceae bacterium
GGCTTGTCTGCCTCAGGCAGGGATACACCCTTCAAAACGGAACCCCCATACCCCTCTCCAAGTGCCAATTTTCAGAAAGCTGAATTGATACCGAGATTTTAGTATAAGATCAACCACGGAATGTCAAGACCCTATTCTACCTCTCCTCCAGTCTTTAAATCTTCCTTGACGTGGTTTGAGACTACATAGTATGAATCAAGGCATCAATTTGGAGTGTCAACATCTATCCAGGGAGGTTTGAGATGAGTAAATCGATCGTATCGATTGTTCGCTACAAGGAGCCCTTTGAGTCGGTCAGAAAGGCGGTGGAGCTTTCCCATGGCCTTGATCATCTTCCTGCCAATGCCAGGGTCTTTATAAAACCCAATATCGTTTTCTGGACCAAATCGGTGGCCTGGCCCAAATGGGGGACAATCACCACCACAAGGGTGGTCCACGACATGGTGGATCTCTTAAAAAAGCGGGGGATCGACGACATCACCATTGGGGAGGGGACTGTCACCCGAAAGGCGAAAGATACCGAGACCGCTGCCCATGCATTTAAGACGTTGGGGTATAACGAGCTCAAGAGGCGATACGGCGTCAAATCGATCAACGTATTTGAAAGGCCGTTTGAGGCGGTTGACCTGGGGGAGGGCGTGGTCCTGAATTTCAACAGCGACATCTTGCACAGCGATTTTGTGATTGACATTCCTGTACTCAAGACACACAACCAGGCCAAGGTGAGCCTCGGGATCAAGAATCTGAAGGGCACCATTGACCTGGATTCCAGAAAGAAGTGCCATAGTGCCGATCCCCAAAAGGACCTCAACTTTATGATCGCAAGGCTTGCCGATAAGATGCCCCCCATGTTTGTGGTGCTGGACGGGATCTATACCAACGAACGCGGCCCCAGTTTTGACGGAAAGATCAATCGGAGCAATCTCCTGGTGGCCTCGGCGGATATCCTCTCCGCTGACATGGTCGGGGCAAAGGTGTTGGGATACGAACCCTCGGATATCCCTCATCTCGTCCACGCGGCCCAGAACCGTGGAAGGCCCCTCGATCTATCGGATGTTGAGGTCACCGGGGAGAGGATCGAGGACGTGGCCTCGTTCCACGAATTTGACTTCCCCTATGTGGAAAACAACACCCTCCGCCGCTCGCTTGCAAAGAGGGGAATCAAAGGGCTTTCCTATCCAAAATTTGATCTCAGCATGTGTACCTACTGTTCCGGACTCAATGGGGTTATCCTGTTTGCCATTGCCCAGGCATGGAAGGGTGAGCCCTTTGACAATGTGCAGGTCCTGACGGGAAAGACCATGAAACCAACACGTGGTAATAAGAAGACTATTCTCCTAGGAAAGTGCATGTACGATGCCAACAAAGACCATCCGGACATCCAGGAGATGATCGCCGTGAAGGGATGCCCCCCGCCTGAGAAGGCCATTGTCAAGGCGCTTCAGAAGGCCGGAATCGAGGTCGATCCTGCCCTATTTGAGCATATGGACGAGGGCCCGGGATTCTTTATGTCAAGATATGAGGGAAGACCTGAATTCGAGGAGGGCCACTTTACGGTCTTGTAGAGCAAGGAGGCGTAACATCTCAAAAAACAGGGGGAAAGGTGTGGCATGGGGGTTCCGAATCTCCATTCCCCTGCTCAGGTGCTAGTTTAAAAATGGCTAAATTGATACCAGGAGGTGACGATGATGAGAGAAGTTGCTGTTTTGGGAGTCGGCATGACCCAGTTCGGTGTTTCAGAAAAGACCAATCTGGAGATGTTTACCGAGGCGGGTCTTGAGGCCATGACCGAGTCCAACATCCAACCCCGGGATGTGGAGGCACTCTTCTTTGGAAATTGCCTCGGCGATTTTGAAGAGGGCCAGTTGCATATGGCACCCTTTGCCCATGCCGAACTGGGGCTGCCCATGTCCGCCCCAGCCACCCGCTTTGAATCGGCGTGTGCCACTGCCACGGTGGCCATCCGCCACGCGGCCCTGCTCGTGGGTGCGGGGGTCTACGATGTGGTCCTGGCCGGTGGCACGGAGAGGGCCACAAAAATGGGGACCCCCTTGGCCACAAAGACCTTTGCCATGGCCACACACTCACAGCACGAGTCGAGGGCGGGATTGACCTTCCCGGGGGTCTTTGCCATGGCGGCACACATGTATTCGAGCAAGTACGGAACCCCCTTGCCGGAACTCAAGAAAAACATGGCCGAAGTGGCCATCAAAAACCATTACCACGGAACACTCAATCCAAAGGCCCACTTTCGAAAAGAGATCAACCAGGCCACTGTCCTGGATAGTATGATGGTCGCCGATCCGCTCCAGCTGTATGACTGCTGCCCTTTTTCAGATGGCGCCGCAGCGGTGGTGCTGGCCGAGGCCGGGAAGGCCAGAGACCTTGTCAAAAAGCCCATCTATATTGCAGGGATGGGACAGGCCTCGGCAGGTCCCCTCTATCTTCAGCAGGATCTTTCCCGGGTCAAGGCCAGGGAGGTGGCGGTGGCTCAGGCTTACAAGGAGGCGGGAATGGGCCCGGATGACATAGACGTTGTGGAGCTTCACGACTGCTTTACCATTGCCGAGATACTGGCCCTGGAGAGCTTTGGGTTCTATGAGTTTGGAAAGGCCCACGATGCTGCCGCCAAACGGGAGACCTATCTGAATGGAAAGGTATCGGTCAACCCCTCCGGAGGGCTCAAGGCCAAGGGGCATCCCATCGGTGCCACCGGTGCGGGTCAAGTGACGGAGATTGTGGAACAGCTCAGAGAAGAATGCGGTCCGCGACAGGTGGAGGGGGCCCGGGTCGGTCTGGTGGACACCCTGGGAGGGGATTTTGGCACGGTGTGCAACATCATCCTGAGGAGTTGAGAAAATGGAATATACACTGACTTTTGAACAATACCAGCAGGGCCTGGAGCGGGGAGAATTTCTGGGGCTTCGCTGCAATGCCTGTAACACCACAACTTTTCCGCCTCTGGGTACGTGTCGAAACTGTAACGGCACCGACCTGAAGGTGACCCGGATAAACGGACAGGGGACGGTCCGCACCTTTACGGTCATCCGTGTGGCCCCGGAAGGCAAAAGGCCGCCCTATGTGGTTGCGATGGTGGATCTCGATGAAGGGCCATCGGTGATGGGGAACCTCGTGGACATCAATCCCGATGAGGCGGACATGGGCCTTATTGGAAAAAAGGTGAGGCTGGGGAGCCAGCGGGTAGAAGGGGATGCCTATTCCCCGGACGACTGCCGGGTCCTCACTTTTTCGTTGAATACCGAATAACGACTAACGAGCCGCAGAATTACGAATATCTTACCGGATGGTCTCGTAAAAAGACGAAAATGCCCTCTTTACGTCATTCCGGCGAAAGTCATTCGGCTCCGAGACATGTCGACGAGCCCATCGGCAGTGAGCGACTCGACATGAGCTCGTCGAGATGTCTCAGGGCCGAACTGCTCATGTCGAGTCGCTCATGGCCGAGGGGCCGGAATCCAGTGTACTAAAGCGCATATAAAACCCCTCGACCCCGTTTACCGGATCGAGTCCGGTACAAGCTTCAACGAGGTGACGGCTCTTTACGAGATAATTAAGGTGAGTATTTTATCGGGAACCCGTGAGGTAGTTTTTGTCTAGAGATCCATAAATGACCGGAAGGGATCTGATATCAGGGGGGCTAAATCCAAAGACAAGTTCAAGAAAGACCGTGACGATCTTGTAGGTCGCCCCCCAAAGCACCTCGGTTGAGTCATTTTTCCTGTGGACAAAGCAGGGATGATCCTGTGTTGTCCCATGTCTCCCGGTGGCGTGGGCTGTCGCGTAATCCAGCCGATAGCAGGCATAGGCGCCAGGGTTTAACAGGTCTCTCAGAGAGATACGAACGATCTTTTCCACTTCCCAGTTGGGCCAGAAACGCCTCTGTCGGGTAATCCATCCGGCCATGGGGTAGATGACCCGGAGAAACATTACCAGGCTCTGGGACGACATAGGACCCAGAAATCTGACCCCCAGAGGGTTCAGGCGCATCTCTTCAAGACTCTCCCTGAGACTGGCCGAAAGGAGGAGCGCCAGCCTCCGGGCCTCTCTCCGCCTGCTTTCACACCATTCGGTCCAGTAAGGCCAGCGTCCCAGTGGGAACAGGGGCAGCCCCAGAAGTCTTGCCAGGTGGGGGTCCAGATGCGGCGCGAGCCTTCCCCCGGGGAAGCATAGATCCCCCGGTTGCCTTACCTTCGCGGACCGCTTGTTTAAGACCAGACAGGGCTCAGGTGAAAGCCCGCCTTCTTGACGGTGCTGGCCCAGCAGCAACAACACGGCCGAGGTGGCCGGCGAGCCGGAGATACCCCTTGGGAAGACATGTTCACACCGGTTTTTCTCATAAAGCACACGGGTAATGTGATCAATCAGGGCCGGTGGGTCTCGGAGGAAATCCGACATCTTGTTCTCATAATAGGGCAATTGTCTATTTATTCCGTATTCTGCAAAATGCTATTTTGGCCTTGTAAGTACTTAGAATCATCATGCGTTATTCGCCCACATCAATGGGCTGTATCAATTACATTGTCGTAATCCCTGATGGGTTTGTCAATATGGCGATTTTCGGCAGTTCAACAGTCGGGCTTGACTCCTGGGAGTAATTGCTGATACAGGTGCCTTCCATGGGGTACCGATTCCCGTGAGAACCTATTGTTTGAAATGATGTGCCTCAAGGTTGATTAACTCGCAGAAATTCAAAAACTCACGCAACGGTCTGAATGGCCGTCCCTCCGTATCACTTCTGAAACCTGAAACCTAAACACTGAAACCTGTGAACGGCTACGGAAAGGGTTTATATGAAACGAGAATATCCGGAGCGTCCCATTGTAGGGGTGGGGGGTGTCATATTTCAAGAGGAGGCGGTTCTCCTTGTCAGAAGAGATCAGGAACCGGGTAAAGGCCAGTGGAGCCTGCCCGGCGGGGTCGTGGAACTGGGGGAGTCTCTTTCAGATACACTGAGGCGGGAGCTTTGGGAAGAGGTTTTGGTCAGGATCCAGATCGGTGGCCAGATAGGTACCTTTGACCGGATCATCTGCGACCAAGAAGACAGGGTACAGTACCATTACGTCCTGGTGGATTTCTGGGGATGGGTCGTATCGGGCGATCCAAGGCCGGCGTCGGATGTCAGCGAGGTTCGGGTGGTGCCCCTTGACGAGTTGGACATGGTCGAAATCTCTTTGGATCTAAAAGAGATGATACGAAGGGCCATATCAATGCGAAGATAACAGCCACCCCATTCTCCAAAACGCGAGCTGGATAGATCACAGCAGTCTTTTTTAGCAGGGATTCGAGGAGGGCTTCTGGAGCATGTCTCCCGGGAATCTACCTTTAGCAAGAGTGTCTCTAAATATCGTCAAACGCGATGTCGGTCTCTCCTTTTGGTAAAGGGATGACAAAGACAGGTTTTCTAACGCGTCGAAGGACCCTTTTGGCCACACTTCCCAAAAAGGTATGGCTGATGATGCCCTTTCCATGGGTTCCAATGATAATTACATCGCAGTCTAGCTCATCCGCCTT